>CANNNN010000174.1 GCA_947506075.1 Methylococcaceae bacterium | reverse complement strand
CTAAAAAATTAGGCGTGAGTTTTTACGATTACGTTTATGACAGGGTAGCGGGACGATTCGTACTGCTGTCTTTAGCCGATTTAATTACTCAAAAAGCGCAGGCCATGCAGGCTTGATGTTGGGCTCTCCATGGAATTTAAAGTAGATACAGAATGCCGTTAATGAGCGGACACGAACTACAAAATGAATTATTGCTCAGGGGCATTAACATCCCTATTATATTTATCAGTGGTCATGCTGACATTCCTGACTCGGCAAAAGCATTCAGAGCTGGTGCCATTGATTTTCTGGAAAAACCATTTGATAACGAAGTATTACTGGAACGAATCGATGAAGCCCTTAAAAAAAATATTGCCTTCAGAGACGAATTTGCCAAAAAACACCGCATCCAAGAGCGTATCGATCATTTAACACCCAGGGAAAAAGAAGTGCTGGGCCTGATAGTCACCAGCCATTCCAATAAGGAATCTGCAAAAATACTCCATATCAGCAATCGCACCGTAGACGTACACAGGGCAAGCATCATGGAAAAAATGCAGGCTGACAATATCGCCGAGCTTATATCAATGGTCTTATATTGCGAAGCCCCAGACAGTAATACACAGGAAGAAAGGTTTCATTAATTGCTGTGTCCCGTTAATGATGGATAAGGTTAAAATCTGAGAAGCATCACGAAGAACAGGCAGGAATAATACGGCGTGTTGCGAAGTCACGTAGCATTATTTAATTTTCATCCCTGTATAAGCTCAATCATCCAGCCAATCTTGCGGCTTTAAATAGTGCTCGTAAAGCAGGGCTTCTGCACTGCCGGGTTCAGGCTGATAGTTATATTTCCAGTGAGCGGCCGGGGGCATCGACATTAAAATAGACTCGGTGCGTCCGCCAGATTGCAGGCCAAACAAGGTGCCGCGATCATAGACCAGATTAAACTCAACATACCGCCCCCGGCGATAAAGTTGAAACTCACGTTCCCTTTCGCCGTAAAGCGTGTCCTTGCGTTTTTGTATAATTGGCAGATACGCATCAATATAGTGATTACCGACGCTTTGCATAAAAGCGAAAGACTTATCAAATCCCCACTCATTTAAATCATCGAAGAACAAACCGCCTATGCCACGGGTTTCATTGCGGTGTTTAAGGAAAAAATACTCATCGCACCATGTCTTGTAAGTCGGATAAACAGTTTCGCCGAAAGGCTGGCAGGCAGCTCGGGCGGTTTGATGCCAATGCACGACATCTTCGGAAAACGGATAAAAAGGCGTTAAATCGAAGCCGCCGCCAAACCACCAGATAGTCGGCTCACCCGGTTTTTCAGCGATTAAAAACCGCACATTGGCATGTGAAGTCGGCACATAGGGATTGTTGGGATGTATAACCAGTGACACACCCATCGCCTGAAATTGCCGGTCTGCCAGTTCAGGACGTTTAGCTGTCGCCGAGGGTGGCAATTTAAAACCGGAGACATGCGAAAAGTTGACTCCACCCTGTTCGATCACCTGACCCTTAGTCAAAACCCGGGTTCGGCCGCCGCCACCTTCTACCCTGTCCCAAAGATCTTCAACAAACTGGGCTTCCGGTTCCAAGCCTTCCAGCGCTATGCAGATTTGATCTTGCAGGCTAAGCAAATAGTTTTTTACTTCGGTAATGCTATCAATGTTCATGCGTGATGTTGTGTTTTAAATGCCAGTACATAGATGCAATAATATCACCAATATCACCTCTTTAATTTAATACTCACCATTCGCCAAATTTTTTAGAGGCTTATAAAATTATGGCAGAATATTTTTTCAATCATTGAAAAAACAATACAGATAACGAGAACTGAGCGCGTAGACAATATTCCGCTGCTAAAATGTCTTAACCTTAATCTGTCACGCCTTAATTGGCAGCTGTTTATAGTAACGCTTGAATTAGCGAATCAAACCATCAATTGCTGCCTATCATTATTGAATTGCACCCACTGCTTGTGGATGCGTAGCTATCCAATCACGGACGCGCTTTTGCCCTGCTTCGATTTGCGATGGCGTCAAAACGCTAATGAGACTATCCCGCACCCTTAGTGCTTGCTCCAGTTCTTGAGCTGCGGCGAGGTTTGTCCACATATAGGCTTGAACATAGTCCTGTGGCACACCTGTCCCATTAAAATACATTTGGCCGAGGTTGAATTGCGCTATTGCTTCGTCCTGATTAGCCGCTTGGCTAAACCAAAACGCAGCTTGTTTATCGTCTTGCGTCATATCCTTGCCATTGGCATACATCACAGCGAGATTGTTTTGTGCCTCGGCATTACCCTGTTCAGCAGCCTTACGATACCAAGCCACGGCTTGTTTATCATCTTGTACTACACCTTCGCCCTTGACATACATGGCCCCGAGATTGTTTTGAGCCGTTGGCAGGCCCTGTTCTGCGGCCTTACGATACCAAAATGCAGCTTGTTTATCATCTTGCGCCACGCCATCTCCATAGGCGAACATCGCCCCAAGATTATTTTGTGCGATAGCTTCTCCCTGTTCGGCGGCCTTCTGATACCAACTAACGGCTAGTCTAGCGTCATGCATTACACCTTCACCACTGGCATACAAAACGCCAAGATTATACTGCGCAATTGCTAAGCCCTGCTCAGCAGCCTTACGAAACAATGAGGCGGCTAGTTTGTAGTCCTTTACCATACCACCTTGTCCCTCGCTATACATCAATCCGAGGATAAGTTGGGCTTTTGCATAACCTTGCTCAGCTGCCTTGCGGAACCAAAAAGCCGCCTGTTTATCATCTTGTGCCATGCTTTCGCCATTGGCATACATGATGCCCAGCTCATTCTGCGCCGCTGCATCTCCCTGTTCAGCCTTTATGCGTAAACTTGCATCTGCATCTGCATTTGGCACGGGCTCAGCCTTTATGTAATTCTCATTAAATAACAATACTGAAAATGTCAAAACTAACAATAAATTACGCATACTCATCACAAAAAGTCATTTCTTAAAAATATAATTTGAATAATAACATAAGGAAACTCATAGCAAATAAACTACTACAACCAGCAATCATAATAAATCAGCAGCCAAAAAATGGAACACACAGAATAATATTGCGAGTTCACTTACTCCATAATCAATAGGCCTTGTGTCGCTTAATTAATACAGGGCTCTAAATTACTCTGCTACATCATTCAGAGCATGCTGATCGGTGTATACTCATGGATCTATTTTACCCGAAGTCGCGTGAGGTGATATTTTTGGAGTCTGAATTATTTAAACTGGCCGAGCAGTTAGGTCGCTTATTGAAAGCTGGCGGTAAAACGATAGCTACCGCCGAATCCTGCACCGGCGGCTGGATTGCCCAGGTCATTACCGACGTGCCGGGAAGTTCAGCCTGGTTTGACCGAGGCTTTGTCACCTACAGCAACACTGCAAAAGTGCAAATGCTGGGTGTCAATCCGCAAACGCTGGAACACTTCGGCGCGGTCAGCGCCAAGACAGCAACAGAAATGGTGGCTGGTGTGCTGGAGCATAGTGCTGCCGATGTTGCGGTTGCAGTAACTGGCATTGCGGGTCCCGAGGGAGGAACGGTCGACAAGCCGGTCGGTACCGTTTTTATCGCCTGGGCGCATAAAAACGGTGAAGTTCAAGTGATTAAAAAACAGTGGTCAGGAAACCGACGGCAAATAAGAGCGCAAGCGGTGAAAAGCGCAATTGAAGGAATGTGGTTGTTTTTATGAGCCTGCTAAGGGTTAATTATCGCTAAGGGATTTTTTCGAATGCGCATACAATGCGGCTCCGACTATGCCGGCCTGATTTAAAAAGGCGGCCGGTTTGACCTCTGCTTCTATCGTAATTTTTCCTTTAAATTTATCAAACTTCTTACTTGCTCCTCCGCCAAGAATGATCAGATCGGGCCAAAACAATTCTTCCATCATGGCAAGATAAGTGTTGAAGCGGTTACCCCAGTTTTTCCAACCCAGGTCTTCAGTCTTTCGAATTGCATCCGATGCATAATGCTCGGCTTTGATTCCATTTTGCAAATACAAATGGCCTAATTCAGTATTCGGCAGTAACTTGCCATCGGTGAATAACGCTGTGCCAAGTCCGGTGCCAATGGTTATCAGCAAGACAACGCCGGATTGTCCTACACCTTCGCCAAAATGCATTTCTGCACTACCCGCTGCATCCGCATCATTCAAGTTGTAACATCGACAATTCGTGGCAATGGAAAATAATTGGTCGATGTTGATACCGATAAACGAGGGCGATATATTAGACGCGGTTCGAACTACGCCGTGTTGAATTGCAGCAGGGAAACCGATGCCTACGGCTCCACTCCAGTTAAAATGAGTGACCATTTGTGCCAGCGTTGCTGCAATCGCTTCCGGCGTTGCCGGTTGTGGCGTCTCAAACCGGTGACGCTCTGTGACGAGTTTGCCAGTTGCGGTATCAACAATAGCACCTTTAATGCCTGTACCACCAATATCTACGCCGAGAATCTGCATAAAGCTTCCTGAAAAGTAATTACTAGAATGTGCATTGTATTGCAAATGCAAGATATACGCTTACTCCGGTAAATTACCGGCTTTTTTTGCTGGTCTTGAGCCCATTAAACGATCAAAAAATTCATGTATCAACAATGCACCGACTATCAGTAATGCGCCAGTTACTACTTTAATAGTCAGCGGTTCATGATTAACGGCATGACCCAAAAACAGCGCCATGACCGGTGAAACCTGAGTCACCAGCGCAACCTTGGTAGCGCTTTGATAAAGCAGTAAATAGTAATAAAGTATAAAGCCGAACGTCGTGGCTACCGTACCCAGATAGATGATAGAAGCCAGACTGAGAGGCGTAATGCCTGTCGGCCAATGTCCATCAACTAGTGCCCAGGTCACCAGATAAGCAGGAAGAGATAACAATAGGCCGCCGGTCACCTGAGATATGGCTGGTATTTTTGCGTCAATCCGTTTGATCCAAACCGAGCTGACTGCCTGTAAAAACGTGGACACCAGCACGCCGATGATGCCCTGTACGGCATTATCGGCGAGTTGCAGTGCCGAACCAAACATGATCCACAAGCCGCTTACGCCCAAAATATAAGCCAGCAGGTTGCCTAGCGTCAGACTCCTCGCCCTTAACCAGACCGCAGCCAATAGCCCCGTCATCAACGGCAACAGACCAAATATCACCGAAACCCAGCCCGAAGGGATGAATTGCGCGGCCCAATAAACCAACAGCATAGATCCGTAAATTTGCAGAGCTACCGCCAGATAAGTCTGAATAGCCTTAAGATGCCAGGTTAGGCGTTGTTTCGACAGCGCCATTATCAATAAGATACATACCGTGCCTATCGTCATGCGCCCGGTAACTCCGAACAGGAACCCCGGTCCTTCGCCACTCCATTTGATAGCCAGCGGTGTCGTCGCCCAGAGTAGAACAATACTGAGATAAGCCAAAAATATGCGCATTAAGTGAGTGGGTAAAAGGATGGCGCGATAGATTCGGTCATCAATAGACGAAACAGCATTCTACCTAAACCCGGCAAGGCATGGTTGAAAAATAAACACTCGATAGAATGAAACCCGGCTTGTTGTGCAGAGACAGACTTATTGAGCTATTTTAACGCGCGGGGCAAAAGAGCTGCCGGTGATTCCGCCCAAGCCGAGCGGGAAACGCGGAAAACTGGCTAAATCGGCCGCGCATAACCTGCTAGGAGTCTGTCTGACTTAGGGTTCAATACGCCAACTTCCAGATAAAAAATTGGGAAAAGTTT
>CANNNN010000173.1 GCA_947506075.1 Methylococcaceae bacterium | reverse complement strand
TTACTGGCGTGGCGCGCGCGTTTATAGGCCCGTCCTATAGCGCCATGTTCGCCCTGATCTTGCCACGAGATCAATATGCCCGTGCCTCAGGCATCGGCAGTGCCGTATTCCAGTTCGGCCTCGTGCTTGGTCCTGCTCTAGGAGGGGCTTGCAAGCAATTTCGTATTTAATTTAATGTTGAGGTCCTAATAAATCAGGCGTTAGCCCGTTATGCGCTTAAATAATCGGCTCCCCCCGGGCAAGTTTCGGTAAGTTGCCTTCCAAACCCATCGCACTGCGCATCACCTTATTCTTGGCCGGCAAAATCCGCTCAGCCAAGCCGAGTCCCAGGTTACGCAAGAACTTGACCGGTAACAACTGATTGCTGAACACGCGATAAAATACATCCATAACTGTCATCATTTTCAGATTTTCATTGCGACGCATTCTTTCATAACGTCCTAAGACCTTCAAATCCCCAAGCTCAAGACCTTGCTTGTGACCTTCAATCAGCACTTCACCCAAGGCCGCCGCATCTAGCAAGCCAATATTAACCCCCTGCCCCGCCAACGGATTGATCATGTGCGCCGCATCGCCAACCAGAACCACGCCGGGTTTGACATAGTTTTGCGCGTGCTGACGTTTTAACGGAAAACTTGCCGTACCCAAGACCGCATTCACCTTGCCCAGACAAGCAGGAAAAGTCGCTACCAGCTCGCGCTGTAAATCGGCATAGCACAAGGCTTTCAACCGGCTCACCTCGTCCGGCGTGTTATACCAGACAATAGAGCCGTAATGTCCGGTCAGCGGCAAAAACGCTTGGGGGCCGCTGGGCACAAAGCGCTGCCAGGTTATATCCTGCTGGTCGTAATCTGTTTCGATATAAATCACCAGCGCATGCTGCTTGTAATCCCAACTAGTTACGCCCAGGCCCACGGCCTGTCTGACTCTGGATGCACCGCCATCGGCGGCAACCAATACTTTTGCCGTCAAAATACGGCCATCACCGAGCTCGACTTCAGACGGCCTTTCCACTGCATAATTGATTTTAGTAATCGTCGCAGGACACAGCAGTTCAATGTTGTCAAAAGCCTGCAAACGTTCCAATAACGCCAGTTGAGTCACCCTGTTTTCAACGATATAACCCAACTCGGGATAATTAATATCGTCACTGCAAAATTCGGTATCTCCAGCCGTTTCCCAAACTCGCATCCTGCGAAACGGGCAAAGCCTGCGTTGAACCACACCCTCCCAGGCGCCTACGGTTTCAAGTATATTTTTTGACGCAATGCTGAGCGCAGACACCCTTAAATCATGCGGCTGATCGGGCGCAAAAGCCTGTGGTGGAAAGCTTTCAATGACTGCCACTGTTAATAAGCTTCCGCCAAGACTGCAGGCTACAGCTGCGCCAACCATGCCCCCGCCGACAATTACCACATCATAATTTTCTTTCATAATTAACCAATCAATCGTAAGTTCGCTTAAAATAATTGCACTGTCTCTTAGAAAACTGAGCTCCGCTACAAAAATTAAACCAGAATTCAATGCCATAAAACCATACAGAAAGATACCACATCTGTTTATTAAGATAAGCAAAAATCCTTCGCCTATAAACCATACCCACGAACAATAGCCCAATAAATGCTGTGCGCAGGGCAAAAGACTAGGTGACAGAATTTTCAGTCATACGTATAATTGAGAAGTTTTGCCGCACCGTAAATTTGATGCAAGCATCTGAACCGGTGTGGAACGAGGGTTGTTGTATTAAATAATAGCAACCCTTTTGTAATATTTTCCAGAGGTGACAATGAGTCAAAGCACGCTACCGACCAGACAGGGTTTATATGATCCACGCAATGAACATGACGCCTGCGGCGTAGGTTTTATCGTTCATATAAAGGGTCAAAAAAGCCATGAAATCGTACGTCAGGGTTTAGAACTACTTGAAAATCTGACCCACCGTGGCGCAGTCGGCGCAGATATTCATGCAGGCGATGGTGCAGGTATTTTAATACAAATACCCGATACTTTTTTGCGCGCAGAATGCGAAAACTTAAGCATCTCCCTACCCAAAGCCGGAGATTATGCGGTCGGCATGATATTTTTGCCTAGCGATCCTGCCAATCGAGCGACTTGCGAACAGCTGTTAACCGACTTCATCGCACAGGAAAAAGCCTCTGTTTTGGGCTGGCGCGATGTTCCTGTCGATAATAATACCCTGGGCGAGTCAGTAAAAGCGGTTGAACCGGTTATACGCCAGATTTTTATTGCCCGAGGCGAAGATTGTCCTGACCAAGACGCTTTCGAACGCAAGCTGTTTGTGATACGCAAACAAGTTGAAAACGCCGTTCGCGACCTGAAAATGGATCACGGTCACTCTTTCTATATCCCGTCATTGTCCTCACGCACCATCGTCTACAAGGGCATGCTATTGGCAGACCAGGTCGGCGCTTTTTATGCAGACCTGAGCGACGAACGCATCGACAGCGCCCTGGCACTGGTGCATCAGCGTTTTTCAACCAACACCTTCCCGACCTGGGATTTGGCCCACCCATTCCGGTACATCGCCCATAACGGAGAAATCAATACCTTGCGCGGCAATGTCAACGGCATGGCGGCGCGTCGTCATTCGATAGCCTCGAAAGTTTTGGGCGATGACATGCACAAACTGTGGCCATTGATCGCCGAAGAGCAATCAGATTCGGCCTGTTTCGACAATGCCCTGGAATTATTGCTGGCCGGCGGCTACACACTCGCTCACGCGATGATGCTGCTGATCCCAGAAGCCTGGGCCGGCAACGTGTTGATGGACGAAAAACTGCGCGCGTTTTATGAATATAACGCAGCGCTGATGGAACCCTGGGACGGTCCTGCGGCTATCGCCTTTACCGACGGACGTCAAATCGGCGCGACCCTGGATCGCAATGGCTTGCGGCCTGCGCGCTATCTGGTCACCGATGACGATTTCGTGATTATGGCGTCGGAAATGGGCGTTTTGGAAATCCCTCAGCACAAGATCATCAAAAAATGGCGTTTGCAGCCCGGAAAAATGCTGCTGATAGACACCGAACAAGGCCGCATTATTGATGATGCCGAATTGAAAGCCAATTTATCTTCCTACAAGCCGTATGCTGAATGGCTGGAAAAAACACAAATTCTACTCGCCGACCTGCCTGCCGAAATTTCCGCAATGGCACCGGATGCGCACATCCTTTTGGATAGACAACAAGCCTTCGGCTATACCCGTGAAGACATCGAATTCATCCTGAAACCGATTGCGCTAACAGGACAGGAACCGATCAGCTCGATGGGCATCGATGCGGCATTGGCGGTGTTATCGCAGCGTTCGCGCCTGTTGTACGATTATTTCAAGCAAGGTTTTGCCCAGGTTACCAATCCAGCCATAGACCCGATACGCGAAGAACTGGTCATGTCGCTGGTTTCACTGATCGGCCCACGCCCCAATTTACTGGGTTTGGACGAAGGCGGAACGCATATGCGTCTGGAAGTGGAACAGCCTATTTTGACCAATCAGGATCTGGAAAAAATTCGCCGTATTGAAACCCGCACCGGCGGTGTCTTCAAGACCAAAACCCTGACTCTCTGCTATCCGTCCGATCTGGGCGCGTCAGGAATGGAAGCAGCCCTCGACAAACTGTGTCTTGCTGCAAAACAGGCAGTCGAAGACGGTAACAATATCCTGGCACTGTCCGACCGTGACCTGGATATGGCGCATATCGCAATTCCAGCATTGCTGGCGACATCGGCTGTGCATCACTACCTGACCAGTGAAGGACTGCGTACTAGAGTAGGCCTGGTGGTCGAAACCGGCGAAGCACGCGAAGTCCATCATTTTGCGCTGCTGGCCGCTTACGGCGCAGAAGCGGTTAATCCTTATTTGGCCTTCGACACGCTATCCGGACTGTGTCAGAGCATCCCTGAACTGTCCGAATATGAAGCGCACAAGCGTTATATCAAGGCGATCTCCAAAGGCCTGCTTAAAGTCATGTCCAAAATGGGCATTTCGACGTATCAGTCTTATTGCGGCGCGCAAATCTTTAATGCCATCGGTTTGTCAGAACCTTTCCTGGATCGCTATTTTACCGGCACCACCAGCACCATAGAAGGCGCGGGCTTAACCGAAATCAGTGAGGAAACTACACGCCGTCATCGTATCGCTTTCGGCGATGCGCCGCTTTATCGCAATGCGCTGGATATAGGTGGGGAATATGCTTACCGCATACGCGGCGAAGCGCATGCCTGGACGCCGGCATCGATCAGCACCTTGCAACATGCGACGCGCAGCAACAGCTACGAAAAATATGCTGAATTTTGCCGCTTGATCGATGAGCAAAATGAAAACCTATTAACCCTGCGCGGCTTAATGTCGTTCAAGGAAGACGCGACACCAGTGCCATTGGATGAAGTGGAATCCGCAGCCGACATCGTCAAGCGCTTTGCAACCGGTGCCATGTCGTTCGGTTCAATTTCCTACGAGGCGCATACCAATCTGGCGATTGCGATGAACCGCATCGGCGGCAAATCCAATACCGGCGAAGGCGGAGAACTGCCGGAACGTTTCAAGCCTTTGCCGAACGGCGATTCGATGCGCTCGGCGATTAAACAGGTCGCTTCCGGACGCTTTGGCGTGACCACAGAATATCTGGTCAATGCCGACGACATTCAGATTAAAGTCAGCCAGGGCGCAAAACCCGGTGAAGGTGGACAGCTGCCCGGCCATAAGGTCGATGCCGTTATCGCCAAGGTGCGCCATTCGACACGAGGCGTAGGCTTGATTTCGCCGCCGCCGCATCATGACATCTATTCGATAGAAGATTTGGCGCAGCTAATTCATGACTTGAAAAACGTCAATCCGATAGCGCGCATCAGCGTCAAACTGGTCTCTGAAGTCGGCGTAGGTACTGTTGCGGCTGGGGTTTCCAAAGCTCATGCCGATCATGTGACCATTTCCGGCTTTGACGGCGGCACCGGCGCAAGTCCCATGACCTCGATCAAGCACGCGGGCTTGCCCTGGGAAATTGGCCTGGCCGAAACCCATCAAACCCTGGTACTGAATAAACTGCGCGGACGCATCGCGGTCCAGGTCGATGGCGGTTTACGCACCGGCCGCGACGTTATTATCGGCGCGCTGTTAGGTGCCGATGAGTTCGGCTTCGCCACCGCGCCGCTGATCGTGTCGGGTTGTTTGATGATGCGCAAATGCCATCTAAACACCTGCCCGGTCGGCGTCGCGACGCAAGATCCCGAGCTGCGCAAACGCTTTACCGGTCAGCCCGAACATGTGGTCAATTATTTCTTCATGGTCGCGGAAGATGTGCGTCAGTGGATGGCAAAACTGGGTTTCCGTAGCTTTAATGAAATGATCGGCCGTTCGGACAAGCTGGACATGCAGCGTTCGCTAAATCATTGGAAAACCGAAGGCCTGGATTTTAGCCGAGTGTTCTACAAACCCGAAGTTGAACCGGGCACTATCGTTTATCACCACGAGTTCCAGGATCACGGCCTGGAAACGGCGCTGGATCATACTCTGATTGCTGAGGCCAAAGAAGCCCTGGAAAACGGGCAGCCGGTGGTTATCAATACACCTATCCGCAATATCAACCGCACTTTTGGCGCGATGTTATCCGGCGAAGTCGCCAAGCGCTATGGCCACAAAGGCCTGCCTGCTGACACCATTATGATTCAGGCCAAGGGCACGGCCGGACAAAGTTTCGGTGCGTTCTTGGCACAAGGCATCAGCATAGAGCTTGAAGGCGAAGGCAATGACTATGTAGGCA
>CANNNN010000172.1 GCA_947506075.1 Methylococcaceae bacterium | reverse complement strand
GGTGGATAAGTATTCTCCCAGACAATTTTTTAAATCCGTCGGCGGAAAGGCTATATCATAATCAAAATCCTGCTGATATTCCGTCAACGTACAATAATAACCTGGGTGAGGAGCACGGTTTCGCTCAAAGGCATCAAAAGTTTTTGACGTTAATGCCAGAGAAATCTCGCGGGCCCGATCCGAACGAAAATTCATAAATACAACAGAATCTTCGGTATCAAGCGCGATGGATTGGTGATTAGCATCCAATATGGCGGTAGGCAAAACAAATTCATCCGTTTCGCCTCGGTCATAAGCCGCAGTCAAGCCCTGTAACGCAGAATCGGCGTTGAACGCTGCCTCGCCTTTTGCAATCAGGTCATAGCCCTGCTTGACTCGATCCCAGCGGTTGTCTCTATCCATCGCGTAAAAACGGCCGACGATTGAAGCGATATGGCCAACGCCCAGCGTCTTAAATTTCGCCTCAAGCAACTCAATAGAAGCCTTAGCGCTCTTGGGTGGAACATCACGGCCATCAAGAAAGGCATGTAGATAAATTTTATCAAGCCCCCGTTTAGCAGCTAACTCGACCATCGCTACAATCTGGTCTTCATGGCTATGAACGCCGCCAGGAGATAGCAAGCCCATGATATGCAGGGCTTTATTATTTTCTTTGGCAAGGTCAACGGCCCGGCAAAGCACCGGATTCACATAAAAGCTACCGTCAACGATTGCGTCATTGACCTTGGAGAAATCCTGAGGCACATAGCGACCTGTACCGATATGAACGTGACCGACTTCTGAATTACCCATTTGTCCGCCAGGTAGTCCAACGACAGCGCCGGAACAACTAAGCAGAGTCGATGGGCATTCTTTCTGCAACTGATCCCAACACGGTGTGTCAGCCATCGCAATGGCATTGTTTTCTTGGTCCGAGGAATAGCCGAATCCATCAAGGATCAGCAAAACTACAGGCTTTGGCCGATTTAACATCTTTATCCTTATCTTTCTTTACTAAAAAAAAATCGCATTACTATTAGGCATACAAACACCTCACTTTGTTGTCCAAAGATATTCTTCATTACCCAAAACAGCCGTAGTGATGTATTATTTTGCGAGATTAACAGGTTTCTTGTCTGTTGGCCTGTGCCAACTGCGTAATCAAGTAACCATTATATTAATACACGTTGACAATAGTTGTGTACAAATAAATCTTCACGGGTTCTTTTTAATCAGCTTCAATAAATCGGAAATATACAGCAGTCCTATGAAACGCAAGGCCGACATGCAAGCCAATATTTCCAGGTATCTGGCACTTCTGATGCAAAAAAGCAGGCCTGCCCAGTTTATTTGCTGTTGCTGATTAATAATGATGCAGGCTCCTCTGCTCCAATAACTTTCATCTTTTCACTTAACTTTACAAATCTATCCATGGAACGCTTACTAGAATTCATCTTAAATCACTACATATTATCTCTTGCTTTGGCAGTCGTTACTTTTTTACTCATCCAGGAATTAATCGAAACCGCACTCAAAAAATTCGGTGCCGTTTCGCCATTACTGGCTGTTGCCAAAATGAATGATAGCGACACTATTGTTATCGATGTACGTGAACCGGAAGAGTTTCTTAAAGGCCATATTGAAAATGCGATCAACACACCTTTGGGTAATTTGTCGACTCATCTGCCCAAACTGGAAGCTAATAAACACAAAGCTGTGCTTATTGCCTGCCAAACTGGAACGCGCTCCGCATCGGCCGGAAAACTGTTGACTAAAGCAGGATTCGAGCAGGTTTTCGTAATTAGCGGCGGCATGCAAGCCTGGGTTAACGATTACAAATTACCGATAAAATTAACCGGCAAGAATAAAAGTTAAAGCCTTACTCCAAAGCACCTATCCAGTCCTTAAACCCTAACCAAAGAAATTCAACATGAGCGAAGAAACTACCCCGGTAGAAAAACAATTTTCCATCCAGAAAATTTATACCAAAGACATGTCCTTCGAGACGCCCAACTCACCTAAAGTGTTCACTGAAAAATGGGAACCTACGGTCGATTTTAATCTGGGTACCCATGTGGATCCTTTAGAAAACTCTATGTACGAAGTCGCACTGACGGTAACCATCACTGTTAAAAACAACGATGCAACAGCCTATCTTGTTGAAGTTAATCAGGCGGGTATATTCTCTTTAGGCGGCTTTACCGATGCAGAAATGGGACCGATGGTTGGCAGTTTCTGCCCCAATATTTTGTTTCCGTACGCAAGAGAAGCCATTTCCGATCTTGTGACCAAGGGCGGTTTTCCGCAGATGCTATTAGCACCCGTCAATTTTGACGCCTTATATTCGCAACATTTACAGCAAGCACAACAAGCGCCTGCATCGGCAACCATCAATTAGTCCCTGTTCTGAGCTTGTTATAGGGATTGTTGATGACTGAAAAAATAGCTGTCCTGGGCGCAGGCTCATGGGGAACGGCTTTGGCAATTCTGGCAGCCAGAAATGGCTGTCAGACGCTTTTATGGTGTCATCATCCGGAACATGCGGCGTCATTAGCACAAGATCGTCAAAACAAACGCTATTTGCCCGGCCTAGCTTTCCCTAAAAACCTAGCAGTTACGTCCGACCTGGCTGAGGTCGCAGGCTTTACCAGTCTGATGCTGGTTTCGGTACCCAGTCACGCCTTTAAAGATACGCTAATTAAACTCAAAGCGTACTCATCCAACGAGATACAAATAGCCTGGGCAACCAAAGGCTTTAATCCCGATAACGGCGCCTTGTTACACGAAGTTGTAGCCGATATTTTTTCTCCAGAAACACCGGCAGCCTTGCTTTCAGGGCCCAGTTTTGCAAATGAAGTCGCGGCCGAGTTGCCGACAGCTATCACCATCGCGTCATACCAACCGGATTTTGCCAACCATTTGGCCGGCATCCTGCACAGTGAACGTTTTCGAACATATACCAACACAGATTTGATTGGCGTAGAAGTCGGGGGCGCAGTAAAAAACGTCATGGCTATAGCCGCAGGCATCGCCGATGGCCTCGGATTTGGCGCCAATACCCGGGCGGCCTTGATTACCCGTGGATTAACCGAAATAATTCGCCTGGGTGTCAAACTTGGCGGCAAACAGGAAACTTTTATGGGGCTGGCAGGCCTCGGTGACCTAATACTGACATGCACCGATAATCAATCCAGAAACCGACGATTTGGTTTAGCCCTGGGTCTAGGCAAAGACAAACTAGCGGCTATGCAGGATATTGGTCAGGAAATTGAAGGTATTTCGGCCGCAAAAGAAACCTATTTGCTGGCTAAAAAATATGGCGTGGACATGCCGATTACCGTGCAAACATACAAGGTATTATATGAAGGTTTGGCGCCGCTAACCGCCGTGCAAAACCTGCTGGCACGTGAACAAAAAGCCGAGTCCTAGTAGTCGAACACGATCCCCGTTTTTTGAAAGATCCCTCGTTTATGGTGCATATCCTGTTCCTCAAGTCGCCAAAGCGTATCTTGGTGCTGATGATTATGATCCCTGGGCATTTTTGAGGTGTTGCGTTCTTTTTGCAGTGCTCGGAACCAAAATGGGATGATTGAGCTTAGGGTTTTCAGTCGTTAGCTCTTAGCAAAAAATAAGACCCTTGGCATTCTGTCCCCGATTTGGCTTTAACAGCCAAGCAGAGTAACGCTGTATTGTTAAAGCTTAGCGTCACAACTGATTCGACAATGCCCGGATACGAAATTTAGGGAGTGCCCAACGTTATCATTTCACTAAGCAGATTAAGAAGAGGATCTTTCACGGAAGACTTATTCGAACGTTTGTGAGGGCAAAACTTCCCTAAAACTTCCCGATCGCAGTCAACAAGCCGAGTCTGATAGCATAAGACACATTGATTCAGTCGGCGTTGATAACGGCAATATGCTCGTATTACAAGGTGGTCAAGGCGATCAAGTTGTCGCTTGCCTTGCTCGACCTCTAATGCAGCATAAAGACGTCTTGCTTGGTTGATTAAGATGTCATTATCCATTTTTAGGTAGATACGCCTACAAAGAGAAGATTAGGATTCTACTACTTTGATGCGGAAAGCAATAAACTCATTAACAATACACCCTGTACAGTTGGATGAAAGGTCGATTGATCTCTATCTATGCCTATTACTTTCGAGGTAAAGGTGAATCCAATGGAAAGGTCTTTAGAGAGAGGAATTAAAGGCTCAAATCCAGACCATCCGCCATCTGAGTTCTGTTCCGAAAGTACGCGCTTGATCCAAATAGGTTTAACTCTTTCATGTGCGCCAGAATCCACGAGCATTAATACCCTTTGTAAGTAGACATCCACCAACCTAAAATCCCAAGACAACTGTGAAACCAATCGATTCTGAAGGCTATTGATTGCTTCAGAGGTGTCTTTTTGATTACCGCACTGCCGTCTCTGTAAAAAGCGGAAGCCCATCAACTGGTGAGTTGCGCATGCTGGGGAAAATAAATGATTATCACAGAACGACGGTGACAACTGCTCTGTAACGGCCATCTCACGGCCCAAGCTTGAACTGCAACTGGCGCCATATAAAAAGAAAATATTGTAGCCGGGAAAATTTTGTAAGCGCATTGGATTCAATGGCGCTATCGAATCCTTGTAGAATAAATGTGACCACACGTTATTCGGATTAGAGTCTAAGTAACGAACCTTATAATCCTCATATAAACCGATAAGAGTTGAGTTTTCGGTTAAGGTGGCACTTTCTTTCAGCATCCACCAAAGCATTGGGTTTGAGTCGCTCAGTATCTCAGAACGATGTGAGTCTAGCCAAGAAATCCAGCTACTTAGACTATGCTGGACTGTTGATCTGTTTGGATATTCTACATATTTGTTATTCTGCCATAACTGAAAGCAAATCCATCCGGCTATTATGAAAAAAATCATTACAAAAGTGAATGATAATGTTCGAAGTTTTGTAGTCATTTTCTTAAACGGATGATTGAGCCTTGCTGTGAAAGAGCCATAGTATTAGTTTCCACTTCACAATAGGTTTGGCTTTGGCAACAGGTGACAATAACATTGTATTGTTACAACTTGACGTCACAGTTGACTTTCAACCGATCAGGAAATAACCCGGTCTAACCTTCGGGCAAAAAAACCGACGCAGTGGTCGGCAATTCTTGGTGCCCAGGGGCGGAATCGAACCGCCAGCTATAGGGACAATGAATTATGCCGCCCTAAATTCAATTTTTTCCACAGCGTCAAGATTGACTGATTGCCTTGCATGCCAAAGATCATAGTTGTCCTGCATAGCCAGCCAGCTTTCAGGAGAGCGCCCCAAGGACTTGGAAAGACGAAGTGCCATTTCTGAACTTATACTGCTGTTACCTTTTAAGATACGGCTCAACGTAGAAGGTGAAACGCCAAGTTTAAAAGAAAGTTGTCTGCCAGTGATTGCGAAAGGTTCCAGATAAACTTCACGAATAAACTCGCCTGGGTGAGGTGGATTATGCATAGCCATTAGTGGTAATCCTCGTAATCAAGTATGAAAGCATGCCCGTCTTGGAATTCAAACGTAACACGCCAGTTGCCATTCACCCAAACTGACCATCGGCCATTGTCTGAGCCCTTCAAAGAGTGTAATTTAAAGCCGGGGATATCCATATCTTCAATGATCGTTGCAGTATCTAGCGCCACAAGTTGCATTCTCAAACGTTTCGCGTGTTGAGGTTGAATACCCGCGACTGAAGCTGATTCAAAGAACTTCTTGAGACCTTTATGTCGAAACGATTTAATCATTGCTAAAGCTTAGCATGATGCGCGTTACGCAACAATAGTTGGATTTGTGCG
>CANNNN010000171.1 GCA_947506075.1 Methylococcaceae bacterium | reverse complement strand
TACATCACCATCTCTTTTTATTCTGGCCTCTGCCAGGGTTATATCATCTACAGATCCCCGGCCAATTTCTGTTCGCTTGCCGTCTCTCTTATAAATAAAAGCCCATGTTTTTTTAAAGGTCTTGGAAATCCGTAGGTACAAATTTTCGCCATCAGCATAATAGCCGGGTATTTTTTTGTGTTCCACGAATTTTACTGTCAAGCTATTTTTGTTTATACTCACGCCATCACCGTAATCCCCGCCCTAACTCCCGCCCTAACTTTGGCGCTGGATTACAGTGTATTCCTTTGAATCTCGTTGAACAATGTTTTTGTAAGATGCTGTTATTTAACAGTGATTTGGGTAGTTTTTGGATGGTATTGAATTACGGTTGGGCGGACTCACTCTCCGCCATTAATGTTCTGCTGTATAAATTATTGATTTATATAAGCAGTAACTGCGGTTAGGCTATTTTCACCATTTTTTACACAAGGTGTTAAATCAGCTTATTATGTCGAAATACAGTAGTTGCTCTACTGTGGAAATGTCCTCCATTTTCCCATACCCTTCCCAAAAAATTTTCAATTGATTATCCACGTCATTGATAATCAGAGCCACACAGCATTAATTCATCATACTTAACGTTTCGCCAGTTTATTATCTCAGATAAATAGGTAGAGACAGATTAGCTCAGCGTCTGTTCAAAATACAACAAAGATTTAATATTGCTTAAACTATAGCTATAAAATCAAATGAAATTTGCGATACAAATCAATTCCAGTCCTTACCAGTCCAATGCCGGATATACTGCTTATCAGTTTATCAACGCCGCGTTGGCGCAGGGGCATCAAGTGTTTCGTGTTTTTTTTTATCATGACGGCGTTTACCATGCGTTAAAATATGCGACGCCGCCGGATGATGAACTCCAGTTCACCGCGCAATGGAGTGAGCTGGCAAGACTTTATCAGATTGACTTAGTCGTATGTATTTCCGCCGCCCAACGGCGCGGTTTGTTATGTGCTGATGAGGCTACTCGGCAGGGCAAGCAGGATAATGATCTGGCTGAGGGCTTTCGTATTTCCGGATTGGGGCAGTTGGTTGAGGCCACACTGGAAGCCGACCGATTTATCGTGTTCGGGTGAGAAGATGAAGCGTTATTTATTTGTATTGCGCAAGCCGCCGCATAGCGGTGTCCAGGTTCAGGAAATGCTGGATATTATTTTGACCACCGCCGCATTTGATCAGCACGTCAGCATCTTGTTGCTGGACGATGGTGTGTTTCAGTTGAAAAACTGCCAGAATCCAGAAGCTGCGGGTATGAAAGATACTGCGGCTATTTTTCATGCACTGGAAATCTACGATGTTAATGACATCTATACTGAAGTGGAGTCGCTGCAGGAACGCGGTTTAAAGCCTGGTGATTTATGTTTGCCGGTGCAGGAATTTTACCGGAAAGACATAGCCGGTTTGATGAAGCAGTTTGATCTGGTGTTTGCGGGCTAGGACGTATTCATCACCGCGAAGACACGAAGAACACGAATTTTTTCTTCGTGATCTCTGTGTTCTTCGTGGTTAAATTGTTTTTTAGCCAGCCAGCTTCTTATACTTCAAGCGATGTGGGCTATCCGCGTCACTGCCCAAACGGCGATGACGATCAGCTTCATACTCTTCATAGTTACCCTCAAACCAGACCACATTACTATCGCCTTCAAAAGCAAGCATATGTGTCGCGATTCTGTCCAGAAACCAGCGATCATGCGAAATAACCACTGCGCAACCAGGGAAAGCCAATAATGCTTCTTCCAAGGCGCGCAGGGTTTCAACATCCAGATCGTTAGTCGGCTCATCGAGCAACAAGACATTGCCACCGGTTTTAAGCAGCTTGGCTAAATGCACACGGTTGCGTTCACCGCCGGACAAATCACCGATGCGTTTTCCCTGGTCAGCACCTTTAAAATTAAAGCGACCTACATAAGCCCGTGATGGCGTTTCATATTTGCCGACAGTAATTAGATCCAGTCCGTCGGTAATCTCATCAAACACGGTTTTCTTCGGGTCCAGGTCGTCGCGTAACTGGTCAACATAAGCCAGTTCGACTGTTTGTCCCAAAGTTAAGGTGCCGGAATCAGGTTGTTCAAGCCCGGCCATCATCCGGAACAGCGTGGTTTTACCCGCGCCATTCGGGCCGATAATGCCGACGATGCCGCCGGGCGGCAGTTTAAAACTCAGGCCGTTAAATAATAGCTTGTCACTAAATGATTTGCTGATGTTGTCGGCTTCAATGACTATGTCGCCCAAACGAGGGCCGGGTGGAATATAAATTTCCTGGGTCTCGTTACGCTTTTGTACATCTACTGACGATAATTCGTCAAAGCGGGCCAGACGCGCCTTGCTTTTGGCATGACGGCCTTTTTGATTGGAACGCACCCATTCAAGCTCGGCTTTCATGGCTTTCTGGCGGGAAGATTCCTGTTTCTCCTCCTGTAGCAGGCGAGTGCTTTTTTGCTCCAGCCAGCTGGAGTAATTGCCTTCCCACGGAATGCCGGAGCCTCTGTCCAGTTCCAGTATCCACCCGGCCACATTATCGAGGAAGTAGCGATCATGGGTGACAGCGACCACGGTTCCTGGATAGCCGTGCAGGAACCGTTCCAACCAGGCGACCGATTCCGCGTCAAGATGGTTGGTTGGTTCATCCAGCAGCAGCATGTCTGGGTTCGATAACAACAAGCGGCATAAGGCCACGCGGCGTTTTTCGCCACCTGAAAGCTTGGTGACATCGGCATCCCAATCCGGTAGACGTAAAGCATCGGCGGCGACCTCGAGCTTGCGTTCCAGGTTATGGCCGTCGCAGGCATTAATGATGTCTTCCAGTCTCGCCTGATCTACAGCTAGCTTGTCAAAGTCGGCATCGGGCAGCGCGTAAGCTGCATAGACTGCATCTAGCTGTTCCAGTGTCGCCTTGATTTCCGCGACCGCTTCTTCGACATTACCGCGCACATTTTTATTCGGATCGAGTTGAGGTTCTTGCGGCAGATAGCCGATATTAATACCTTTGAGTGGGATAGCCTCGCCTTCGATCTCCTTGTCTAGCCCTGCCATGATGCGCAGCAGCGTCGATTTTCCGGAGCCGTTTAAGCCCAGCACACCGATTTTTGCGCCCGGGAAAAAAGATAGCGAGATGTCTTTAAGGATATATTTTTTTGGCGGGACAATCTTGCCGACCCGGTTCATTGAATAGATGTATTGCGCCATAGTGTTTAGATGATCAGTTTAAGGTGGATAGAGATTACCAGAAGTAGGCGTTTTAGGCGACTTGATATAGGCTCATCCGTTTAGATGATTGGTAACAGCCGTCTTGTAAGCAGTGATGTCAAATTGCGTCGAGTATTCGGAAAGGTACACTCCAGCGTGGTTTATTTGTTTATTGCGAGTTGCCCTGTGGTGTTTGTACACAGCAACAATCAGTGACTTAGCGCTAGCTTCAAATAAGCGGATTTAAAATCCTCGGCAATCGTAAGTCATTGATATTTTATGAAATTGTCGATTTGTTGAGTTTTTGTACAATTTAACAAAACTGTAATAAAAACCGCAGCTAAGCGACAAACAGAACAATCAATCCACAGAGTTATCCACAGATTTTGTGGGTAAGTATTGTGCGCAGGCCTGTTGCATTTTATGCTTCTTCAGGATCAAGAGCTGATCAGTTGTTTGCGAACTTCCATGACTTGATTGACTACACAGTCAATTGCTTTCAGGTCGGTCCAGGGACTCATGATGAACGACTTCATCGCGGCAATTGCCGGGGCATTCGGATAGTTACTGTGCCGGTAAGCAAGGGTCCAGGACAGCAATACGCCTTCGCCTTTTATGACGCGATCGTAAATCAAATCAAATAGTCGGCGATTATAAAGATTATGCTCCTTTAACTGGCTTTGGTAATCGGGGTCGTTCAGTTCTCTGTGCAAGGCTGTTTCTGCATCTACGCCCGGTGGATATACGCGAAACAAGGTGACAGGACCGTAGTTGTAGTCGTTGAGTACCTGAATGCATTCATACCGCTCCAAACGCTCGCGCAGCATTTCCGCCATCTCTACCGTATGCCCGATAAGCACACGGTAGCCTTGTTTGCCCAACAGACGCATGCTGGCCAGGCCCGCGAGCGCTCCGGTTCCGGAACGGGAACATTCGAGTGTGTAGATGCCGGGGTGATAATGGCCGACCTGATAAAGATAGGGCATTTGTTCCGGCACACGGCTGAGCAGCGCCAGCGAGTTCCGGTCTTTGGTCAGAAATACGCTGCAAGTATAAGGCGCATAGCCGGTCTTGTGTAAGTCTATGCCTATGCTGTCGGCCATCTACAAACTATTGATGCGCTCCAGCGAATCGGTTAAGGAACGCAAGGTGCGGGCATGGAAACCCAATTGATTATCTTCAAAATCATAATCCCTAAATACTGCCCATGCCCAACCGATCACCGCATCGGCATGAACGTGAGGCACATAGTCCAATGCGTATTCGCTTACCAGGCGGTCACGTAAATGAACTATTGCGGCCAAATCGTCGATGCCGAACGCATCCGTGGTGCCTAGCGTCGCAATGATCACGGCCACTTTATCCCCGTTGTCCAACGTGGACCGCAGTGATATTTCCAATGCCGATAATGACATTTCGTTGTTTGAGGTCGAAGTAATGGCGACCAGGTTATTCGTGCCTAAGCCCAGCCAGGCTGCAACATTTAGCCGCGAATAATGAGATACCTCGGAGGAGAAGATTTTAATGTCTTCGCGTATGCCTTCTTGCATACCCCGGCCACCCAGTATTTTTTCTATGCCTAGTTTGCAGCCATAAAGAATAGTGCCAGTACCGCCAAAGGTAAATAAACCGCCCGATATTTGCGGGTTGTAACCTATCAAATCGGAAAGCATCGCAATCGATTGGATTTCAGCCTCGGCGAAACGTGCGGAATATTCATCGGAGATAATATTAGGGTTATACATTGCGGCCGCAATAAACGCGGTGATGCTTGAGATGGTAGGCGGAGGTATCACATTGACCTGGGCATTGGGATGAGCCCATATCGTCATTCCTTGACAATAGTTGGCCAACAATTCGGTCATTTCCTCAACAGAGCTGATATGTTCCGGAAATGTTGATTCCTCGCTAGCCTGGTAATGATTATTCGTGATGCCTGTGCCCAGCAGCGGCTTGGCAGATTTTAGGCTGTCTACCTGATCCAAAAATCGTGAAATGGAATGGACGAAATAGCCATCCATGATCGGATCGGATACCGGAGAGGGAAAATAAGTTTTCAGGTGTTCGAGTACATCTGAATAGTGACGTCGGTGTTTTTGCTGTTGATCCATCGTAACCTCTCAATTGCTTGGACTGTGCTTATGTATGTATAGGAAATTGATATTTGCACACAGCAACAATCAATGACTTGGCGCTGCTTACTGCGGCTGTTTCAAAATCCGAAAACTAATTGTAACTTATTGATAGTTTGTAAAATAATCGATTTGATGAGTTTTTGTACAATTTAACAAAAGACCAATAGAAACCGCAGCTAAGTGAATAATAAAACAACCAATCCACAGAGTTATCCACAGGTTTTGTGAGTAAGTATTTAGGCGTGGGAAAAGATGTAAAATTGCATGGGTCGTTCCTGCACTCCTGCGCAGGAACGAGGCAGACTTATCTATAGATGGGGTATGAATTTGGGTAGGTGTTCGCGGATAGTGCTGGCATTCATCGTGGTAAGATCTTTATCGAGTTCGAAACAGACCCGTTGTTTGATCTGTTCCGGGAGGTGGTTGCGCAACAAGCCAAGAAAATTAGGCGCGGCAATTATCAGTAGTTGTTCAAAGCGGTTTGCGTTATGCGCGTCTTCCAGAT
>CANNNN010000170.1 GCA_947506075.1 Methylococcaceae bacterium | reverse complement strand
GGCTTGTCGCCGAAACAAAACCGCGATATTCCACCGTTGCGCTACGAAGTCGTCTATCAACTGAAACAGGACTTTCCTGGCCTGGAAATCATCCTGAACGGCGGCCTCACGACCCTGGATCAATGCGAGGCTGTGTTGCAGCATGTGGATGGCGTAATGGTAGGTCGGGAAGCTTATCACAACCCTTATCTATTGGCCGAGGTGGATAGGCGGTTTTATGGCGAGACTAAAGAGCCTCCGTCACGGACTATGATTTTTAATTTATTAATCCCCTATATTCAAAAGCAGCTAGCCCAGGACATCCGTTTAAACAGCATTTCGCGGCATATTTTAGGCCTTTATCATGGCGAACCGGGAGCCAGGGGTTGGCGCAGACATCTAAGTGAGAATGTCTGCAAGCCCGGAGCGGACATCAACGTGCTCCTGGAGGCCCTGCCTAAAGATTAAGGATAACCAGCTCGGAAGCATAAGCTTTAAAATTCAAGGCCCACTGTGTATACTGACCGGCTATTTTTATAATCAGGATTGAGAACTATGGAAGAGCATTTTGCCAAGATTATCGAAGCAGTCGGTGAAGATTTAACTCGCGAAGGCCTGGTCGATACGCCAAAACGCGCGGCCAAGGCTTTCAAATTTTTAAACAACGGCTACGAAAAAACCCTGGAAGAAGTGCTAAACGGCGCTATTTTTACCGCCGACACCGAAGACATGGTCATTGTGAAGGATATTGAACTGTATTCTTTATGCGAACACCATTTGCTACCGTTTATCGGTAAATGTCATGTCGGTTATTTGCCGCAAGGCAAGGTGATGGGCTTATCCAAGGTTGCTCGCGTTATCGACATGTACGCACGGCGTTTGCAGATTCAGGAAAAACTGACCAAACAAATAGCCGATGCGATTCAAATTGCAACCGGCGCCCGAGGCGTGGCTGTGGTCATTGAAGCCAAGCATTTATGCATGATGATGCGCGGCGTTGAAAAGCAAAATTCGGTGATGACGACTTCGGTGATGACCGGAATTTTCCGTAAAGAGATTAGCACCCGCTCTGAATTTTTAAATCTGATTAACCGATAGATCTAAGCTCGTTGCGAGCGGAGTCAAACTAATGCCAAACAAAAAAACCGGCGTGTTACTGGCCAATCTAGGCTCTCCGACTGCAGCCACTATCCCGGCGGTCAGGCGATTTCTTAAAGAGTTTCTCTGGGACCCGCGCGTCGTCAATCTGCCGAGGCCATTATGGTGGATGATACTGCATTTTTTTGTCCTGCCGTTTCGTCCCCGAAAATCGGTCTTAGCCTATCAAAAAATATGGCATGAAAAAGGTTCGCCATTAATCTATCTGACCCGGCAATTAACCGAGAGAGTAGAAAGTAAACTGAAGGCCAGAGGCATCATGACCCAGCATGTGATGCGCTATGGCGAACCTTCGATAGCGAAGCAATTAAGAATCTTCAAAGAGGCGGGCATAAATAATGTAATCGTCCTGCCGCTATACCCCCAATATTCCTCGACCACCACCGCATCGATTTATGATGATGTGATCAAGGAATTGAATCAGTGGCGGCATCTGCCAAACATTCACTTTATCAGCGATTATCACCAGCACAGCCACTATATTGCCGCAGTCGCTGAATCTATCGAGCAAAGCTGGAAAGAGCACGGTAAAAACGAGTTGTTGTTGATGTCCTTTCACGGCCTGCCCGAGCAATTAACGAAATGGGGCGACCCTTATTTTCACCAATGCCATAAAACTGCAGCCCTGATTGCTGAAAAATTGGGCATTGTTCAAACACAATGGATGATTGTATTCCAATCGCGTTTTGGCAAGGCGCAATGGCTAAAACCTTATTGCGTAGACACCTTAAAAACGCTTCCGGCGCAGGGAATCAAAAGCATTGATGTGATTTGTCCAGGCTTTGCAGTCGATTGTCTGGAAACCCTGGAAGAAATGGCCATGGAGAACAAGGCTGTTTTTATCGAGGCCGGCGGTGAGAATTATCGCTATATAGCCGCACTGAATGATTCGGAAATCCATGTGGCTGCTATAGTTAACCTGCTTGAACAGAAGCTTTAGGTAATCGACATCGTTCCCATCTCAAACATGGGAACGATAAATATAGGCTAAACAGATGATCCAAACTCTATTACAAAGCTGGCAGGACAGCAACTGGCCTTCCATCAAATCCAGCCAACCGCTTGCTACCGGCCACGGCGTTATCGACGAAAGGACCTTCAATACCATTGAAGTCGAGCAGTTATTTGATAGCGTCAATCATGCGTCAACATTGGCAGGACAGGCCGTTTTATTCCGGTCTTTAACCCAGCCGCTAGACTCACTGGACGAAATCAGGGCCAAGCAGCAAGCTATCGAAGAACTACAAAATCATCCGGCACTCAAAGAACAGCTTGAACAGATCGTGCAACAGGCGGAACCCAACGAAAAAAACTTCTATTTATTGTTGTTCGGAGAGTTTCTGGGTACATTTGGCACTGCCCGAGAACACCATGAAATTGAAGGTTACGGCTATCTGCAATATAAACGCGGCATCCGTTTTTTACTGGAACTGGTTGATCAGGTCCAAGCTGCAGACGCTCCGCAATCCGACTATCTGAAAGCCATTTTCGACCGGATCAAAGCCTTTGCCGAATCACGGTCCTATTCGCTGATGGCAGGTCCGGTTTATATCACCGAAAATACACTTCAATGCAAGGAACAGCGTAAAGGCTCATACTCCCCGGCGATTATTTTCCAACCCCGGGTCTTCAAACCGCTGTTGATTTCCCTGTTTATCGGCTGCATCTGGGCCCTGGCGCATTTTTTCCCTAGCGACATGTTTCAGGTTTCTGTCGAAGCCATTCCGACGGCGACCATTTTTGTCGTGCCTTTTTTACTGGTTTATTTTCCTATCGTCGGTGGTTTTGATCGTGACAGTTGCATTATCCCGTTAAGAAACGAGTTCAAGGCTTCTCCAGCGGTCGCCGAAACCCTGGATGCGCTGGGCCAGCTCGACGAATTGCTGTCGTTTATAAAATTTGCCGATACCTTCGGCGGCAGCATAGTATTGCCCGAAATGGTCGAAGCGCCGCATCACAGAATCAATCTGACAGATGCCAGAAACCCGGTTTTGGGCAAACAGAACCCGGCTTATGTGGGTAACGATTTTGTGCTCGATGACGATAAACTGGTGCTGGTGACCGGCCCCAACAGCGGCGGCAAGACAGCCTTTTGCAAAACCATCACCCAGATTCAGCTGCTCGCGCAAATCGGCTGTTATGTTCCAGCCAAAGCAGCCACACTGACCGTCTCCGACCGTATTTTTTATCAGGCGCCAGAAATCAGTCATCTGGATGACGGGGAAGGACGCTTCGGTACCGAATTGAAAAGAACCAAAGATATTTTTCTGGCGGCAACCGCCAATAGTCTGGTGGTATTGGATGAATTATCTGAAGGCACAACATTTGAAGAAAAAATGGAATCGTCGTCGAATGTACTGAACGGATTTTATCGTAAAGGCAACAGTACTATATTAATCACTCACAATCATCAACTGGTCGATCATTTTGTGGCTGAAGGCATAGGACTGCCAAAACAGGTCGAATTTGCCGATGACGCGCCGACTTATAAACTGGTGGACGGCATTTCCCGCGTCAGTCACGCCGATCGTGTGGCTAAAAAAATCGGTTTTTCCAAGCAAGACATCGACAACTATCTGGCAGGTTCACAATGAAAATAGGCACACCCTTATCAAACAGCGCAACCAAAGCCCTGCTGCTAGGCAGCGGCGAACTGGGCAAGGAGCTGGCGATTGCGCTGCAACGCTATGGTGTGGAAGTGATAGCCGTCGATCGTTATCCAAATGCACCGGCGCATCAGGTGGCGCATCAGAGTCATGTGCTCGATATGACCGACACCGAGGCCGTCAAAAAACTGATCGCACTGGAACGGCCGGATTTCATCATCCCTGAAATTGAAGCTATTGCGACCCAGGCGCTGATTGATATTGAAGCAGAAGGCCGTTGTACTGTGGTGCCTAACGCCAGGGCGATACAACTGACTATGAACCGGGAAGGCATCCGAACCTTGGCCGCCGAACAGCTTAAAATCCCGACCTCGAACTATGCCTTCGCCGAAAGCTTTGATCAATTGCAGGCCGCAGTCGACGCCGGCATCGGCTATCCTTGCTTTATCAAGCCAACCATGTCCTCCTCAGGCAAAGGCCAGTCGATGGTTAAAAACGCAGAGGCACTTAAAGCAGCTTGGGATTATGCCGGAACCAGCGGCAGGGTAGATACCGGCAAGGTAATCGTCGAAGCCAAAATAGACTTTGATTTTGAAATTACGCTGTTGACAGTGCGCGCCAAAGCCCAGGATGGAGGAGTCGAAACCTATTTTTGCGCGCCGATAGGCCACAGACAGGAACACGGCGATTATCGGGAGAGCTGGCAACCGCAAGCCATGAGTGCCGCCGCGCTAAAAGCGTCTGAAGACATCGCGCTTAAAATAACCAGCGAAATCGGAGGCTTGGGTTTATTTGGCGTTGAGCTGTTTATCAAAGGCGACGAGGTCTGGTTCAGCGAAGTCAGCCCAAGGCCGCATGATACCGGCATGGTCACGCTGGTCACCCAAAAACAGAATGAATTTGAATTACATGCCAGAGCCATTTTGGGCTTGCCAGTCGATGCGAGCCTGCACAGTGTAGGTGCCAGCGCCGTTATCCTGGGCGGTGTGGATGCAAAAGATGTGACTTATGAAGGACTGGCTAAGGCGCTGAGTGTGCCTACCAGCGAAATCAGACTATTTGGCAAGCCTGAAGCTTTTGTCAGCCGGCGTATGGGCGTTGCCTTAGCCACAGCTGAAACAGTCGATGAGGCCAGAACCAGAGCAGTTAAAGCCGCAAGTATGATTGTTATTAAATCAGGCTGATAGGTGTTCGCTAGCAAGAGCATCTCGACCATATAAAAACAGTGTCGACTATACTGTTGATAACTTCATTATTGGAAATCACCTAGAGGTAACGCTATGATTAGAATTGCCGTTATTTTAACTGGCTTACTCCTCTCCAACGGGGTACGGGCCGACATCTATAAATTTGTCGATACTGACGGCCGCGTCTACTACACCGACAAGCCGACCAATAGCTCCTACAAACGCATCATCCGCACCAGGGCAATGCATTATGCCGCCGCCCTGCCCTTTATGGGCACCAACAAAAAGCGTTTCGCCGACCTCATTAACGAGGCGGCCAACCGACATCAAGTTGACGCCAGACTGGTGCACGCCGTTATTCAGGCGGAATCCGCTTACAATGCAACGGCGATTTCCTCAGCCGGAGCGGTCGGTTTAATGCAGTTAATGCCCGACACCGCCAGACGCTATGGCGTTGTCGACCGGAACAGTCCCGATCAGAATATCGACGGCGGCACCCATTATTTAAAAGATCTGCTCAGGATGTTCGATTCAAACATGAATCTGGCCGTAGCCGCCTATAACGCCGGTGAAAATGCAGTTATCAGACATAACAACTCCATCCCCCCCTACCCCGAAACCCAGAATTACGTCAAAACCGTGTTGGCTTTGTATAACAGACGCAGTTGATCTAACGGGTTTCCTTGTCTCCAGTTAGCGCTTGGGAACCCGATAAACGATTTTTCAAGCACTTTTGGATGGTTTGCAAATTTGCTTCATCCTATAAATTCATAGTTGAATCATTTAAGCTCAGAATTTATGTTTGCTGAAGTTTCCTAAAAAAACATCAAGCCACCATGCGCAGCAATACGGCTACCAGCGAATTTTTCGTGGGTTTGCCAGGTTTGGGGCAAACCCTATCAAAATCTTCATTAAGTCCGGCTTCAGCGATAAGCCGTCGAACATCCGAAAAG
>CANNNN010000169.1 GCA_947506075.1 Methylococcaceae bacterium | reverse complement strand
CTTTCAAGATCATGAGGTTTAGGTGCTGGAGTAGTGAAGTCAAAAATCATGCGGCTATTGTCTATTATTTTATGATTTTTTTGTGAAAATATTTAAATGGTAGGTGAACGGTTACTAAGTTTTTGCTTTACCGTGGACATCCGCAAATCCTGCTCAGCCCGGTTATTGATAAATGAAACATACGGATCTTTTGCAAATAACAGCACCGATGCCTCGTGTGTTTGCATGGGCTTTAGCAGATTATGTGCAGCCGATTTAACAATTTTTTCCGCGTTTGCCGCTCGGCTTGGCCGGAATCACTCGGCTGCGCCAAACTCTTACATATACTGACGCAGTCCGCTACCGTGAGCCGTATTGTGAATATGACCGCACTCTGTGTACTGAATGCGGTTGAATTGAGAGGCTAGAGATTCATCGAATTATGCAGAAAATAGAGCAGCGCAGGAGCTGTTGCCTTTGCGCGCCATATACATCAACCTCCTGACACTTTAAATTTGCCGGTACCGGAATTTAGTAGTGCTTAGGCAATCTATTGATATACTGAGTATGATTACACTATGAGTATGGATAATGCTTAAAATTAAAGCCTAGCATTCCTACTCACAACCCCGTCCTAATTATGAATGACAAACATGCGTACTAAAGCCATTAAACCGTCCGCTTACCTGACCGAAGTCAAAACATTATCGGATCGAATCGTCAAGGCTCAGCAACCGATCCGCATACTCGACGCGATCAAATGGGATGATCATATCAGACAGGCTTTTTTTGATGGCAACTGCAAAAAACTACCTTTAGTTACACCGGATTACTATCAACAGCGCCCACTGGGCTTTGATCCAAACGAAAAAAAACAGGAGTTTTATCAGATTGAGCGGGATTTAATGCGTAAGCTAGGGCAACTCAACCCGCTCAGCGTGATCATGCGCCGCATTTGCAAGGAGTATCTGGACGTAGTACGCATGCTGGAATCCAGAGGCAAGCCGACCTTCTCCAATATTTCCCAAGAATTATACGGTTCCTCCCAGGATGTTTTTCATGTCGGCGACCCGACCATTGCCGATCTTGGCAGCATGATGGAAGGCACTTTGTCACAGTTATTGAAGCTGGATTTTCTGGTCGAAGAACCTAAAACCATCAACGCGACCGATGCAATAGCCATCCTGAACGAAAACATACAAGCTGTATTTCCCGGCGACGGTCTTCGTGCAATGATTAGCGATGGCATCGTCGCCGATGCGGCGGCCGGCACCGATTACATCAAATTGCGCGCCGATGCGCTATTCAACCTCCGCGATCTGCGCGTGCTTGAGGTTCATGAGATATGGGTGCATCTGGGCACCACCCTGAATGGTCTGGCTCAGCCTTATTGCACCTTCCTCGGCAAAGGACCACCGTCAGCGACCATCACCCAGGAGGGACTTGCGGTATTGATGGAAATCTTAACATTCAGTTCCTCGCCCAACCGACTGATGCGCCTGATCAACCGGGTGCGGGCGATTACGCTGGCCGAAGAAGGCGCAGACTTTTTGGACATCTTCGATTTCTTTAGGGACAAGGGACTGGACAAGGAAGACAGCTATACGCTCAGCAGTCGGGTATTCCGGGGCAGCAGTTCTGACGGCATGCCGTTTACCAAAGATTTGACCTATATTAAAGGCTTCGTGCTGACCTATAATTTCATGCGCCTGGCGGTCAGCATGGGCAAACCTGAGCGTATCCCTTTACTGTTTTGCGGGAAAACCATGATCGAAGATATGAAGGTGCTGGCCGATTTGGTTGAAGAAGGCACGGTCATAGCGCCACACTTCCTGCCTCCGCAATTCAAAGACCTGATGGGGCTTTCGTCCTGGCTGAGTTTCAGCCGCTTCATGTCGTCAATGAATTTCAGGCAACTGGAACAGGACTATGCCAATGTTTTATAATCAAATATTTTCTACCCGGATGATTTATCCTACAGAAACACGTTTATTTCGATTACACAATAATAAAAAGGTAAATCCATGAAATCACAAAGACTACTCACCATTTTTTTTATACTATCTTGTTTAAATATCAGCGCTGGCTATGCTGCAGAACATCATAGCGGACACGGTGGCAGCAGCGCTGGCGGCGGCGGTAGCGAAAACACCTGCTCAAAACCACAACTGACCAAATTTTTTCCGGCCAATTTAGCTACTGTAGCGCCCGGATCGGAATTTTCTTTTATGGCTTTTCATGTCGACAAACCCGAGCAAATTAAAGTCACCGTAAAAACCATCCCCGTTGAAGTCACAGTTGAAGATAAACAGAACTTTTATCTGGTAAAAGGCCGTTTACCCGCTGATTTAAATAGTACGGCAGCAAGAATCAACATCAAGGTTAATGCCAAATACTCAAGATGTGATGGCGAAAATGGCTGGCTGGTGAAAATTGCCGACCAATAAACCCCGTTTTTATAGACTGCGCCTTGCGCATCAAAGGGTAGCAAGATTATTCACGCCTTGAAAAGGCGCGCACGGCGCGCTCTACTCACTGCCATACGATATTAACTTTTGAGCACATTATGTCTGAAAACCAAGCCATTAAGCCCTGTGTAGCCTTTTGTCTGGCACAACGTTTTGACATCAGCGCCTTGGCAAAATTGCTGTCCGATGCGACACTGATACGCATCATTAAAGGCGCGTTGCTGATTGAGGACGATCATTCCTGGTCGGTAGTCTTCGCCTATGGCGCCGTTGTGCACTGGAATGTCAGTTCAGAACAGCAGGCTAAGCTGCATCAGCTATTATTGGATTATTCGGAAAATCCGCTCTCTAGCATAGAAGAAGACAACTTCACCTTCGCTCTGGATTGCCCCAGTACCCGCATTATCGAAGATCATATTGAAATCGAATCTTCGGATCCCATCCTGATATTTTCTTTATCTCAAGGCATGGCGCAATCAATCAAATTGGCCTCTTTTGAAACCAACGCGATCACCACGATCAACAATACCAGCTACATACCGAAGTCCTTAGCTGAAAACGGCAGAATAAAATTAAGCCGCCATAAGATCGCGAAAATACGTGGACAACTGTTTTTAACCAAAAGCGACATCATTTTAAATTATGACTTGCTGGATACGCCCGATTTCTTTTGGGAATATCCGGAATATGAGGCTTTTTACGGGGTAACCGCAAAATATCTGGAAATAGCGCAACGCACTGATGTCTTGTCCAAAAAACTGGAAACGATACATGAATTGTTTGAAATGCTGGCGGATGAGCAAAAACACCGGCATTCAACGATACTGGAATGGATCATTATCTGGCTGATTGCTTTCGAAATCGGCATGACGATAGTCGACAAAGTGCTCTGAATTGATGTTATTTATCGCCCACGAACTTAAGTCGCGCATCGCGACCAAGAATTCCATGTTTTTTCAGTACAAATAAACTCACCTAACATTAGCGACTAACAACATGCTCAGCTACCGACATTCGTTTCATGCAGGCAATTTTGCCGACGTACTAAAACATATCATCCTGATACAATGCCTTGAATACTTAAGAAAAAAAGACAAACCATTTTGCTGCATCGATACTCACGCCGGTCCCGGTAAATATGAACTTGACGGTGACTATGCGTTAAAAAACAAAGAATTTGAAAATGGCATCAGTAAATTATGGCAAGGTACTGATTTACCAGAAGGTGTCGACCACTATGTCAGCCTGATCAAACGCTTTAACAGCCCTGACAAATTAAGCCGCTATCCCGGCTCACCGTTAATTACCAAACAATTACTACGTGACAAAGATCGACTATGTTTATTTGAACTGCATACCACCGAAATAAAGCTATTAACAGCCCTAGCCAATAAAGACAAGCGCATTAGCGTAGTGCATGCCGACGGTTTAACTAGCTGCTTAACTTTATTACCGCCGTTCGAACGTCGAGGACTGGTGTTGATTGATCCTTCGTATGAAATAAAAACCGATTACCAGCAGGTCGTTGAATCACTAGTTACAATGCATAAACGCTTTGCCACCGGCACTTTTGCCCTCTGGTATCCGGTCATTGAGCGCAGCCGCAATCAGAAACTGGAGCTTGCAATAAAAGCCAGCGGCATCAACAACATCCAGCTGTTTGAGCTTGGCATCCGCGCCGACAGCAACGAGCACGGCATGACAGCCACCGGTATGATAGTCATCAATCCTCCGTGGACTTTGGCTGCTGAAATGAAACAGGTTTTGCCCTATCTTTCCGAGGTTTTAGGTCACAATGGCGAAGGCTTTTACCGAATACAGACCCTGGCTGAGGAATAGCCCCACATCGCTCATTCAATGTATAATTGATTCAACTACCCTTTAATAACTCATACCAACTCCATGGCCACAAACGATAACCAACCCGCGTCAAATTTTATCCGCTCAATCATTGCCAACGATCTCAAAGACCAAAAAAACAATGGCAAAGTCATCACTCGCTTTCCGCCAGAACCTAACGGTTATCTGCATATCGGCCATGCAAAATCAATCTGTCTGAATTTTGGTATCGCGGCCGAAAATGCCGGCCTCTGCAATCTGCGTTTTGACGACACCAATCCCGAAAAAGAAAGCGATGAATATGTCGAAGCAATCAAACGCGACGTCCAGTGGCTGGGCTTTGAGTGGTCTGAATTACACCATGCGTCGGATTATTTTGAACAACTCTATGCTTACGCCGTACAATTAATCGAACAAGGACTGGCCTATGTCGACAGCCTGTCCGCCGAACAAATCCGGGAATATCGCGGCACCCTGACCGAACCCGGCAGGGAAAGTCCCGACCGCAGTCGTCCGCTAGCGGAAAACATCGATCTATTCAAACGGATGCGCGCCGGCGAGTTTGCCGACGGCCAATATGTGTTGCGCGCCAAGATCGACATGGCTTCACCGAACATCAACCTGCGCGACCCGGCGCTGTACCGGATCCGCCGCGTACATCACCAGCGCACCGGCAACGACTGGTGTATCTATCCGATGTACGATTACACCCACTGCATTTCCGATATGCTAGAGGGCATTACCCATTCGCTGTGTACGCTGGAATTTGAAGATCATCGCCCGCTTTACGACTGGGTACTGGACCAACTGCATACGCCCTGCCATCCTCAGCAAATTGAATTTGCCCGCCTGCAGCTCGAATACACGATAGTCAGCAAACGCAAACTGAACCAACTGGTCACCGAAAAACACGTCCACGGCTGGGATGACCCGCGCATGCCGACCATTGCCGGTTTGCGCCGCGCCGGTTTTACGCCCAAGGCGATACGCGATTTTTGCGAACGCATCGGCGTGACCAAACAAAACTCCTGGATTGAAATGGGCGTGCTGGAATACTGCATCCGCGAAGATTTAAACGACAACGCGCCAAGAGCCATGGCAGTTTTGCAACCCTTACGCGTAGTCATAGAAAATTATCCGGATGAGCAAACCGAACAACTGGAAGTGGGTAATCATCCGCAAAAACCGGAGCTCGGCAAACGCATCGTGCCCTTTTCCAAAGTCATCTTGATCGAACAGGATGATTTTGCCGTAATTCCGCCGGCGAAGTTCAAGCGTTTGATAGCTGGCGGCGAAGTCCGTTTACGCGGCGCTTATGTGATCCGGTGCAACGACATCATCAAGGACGAGCACGGCAACATCATCGAGCTGCGTTGCAGCTATGATCCTGATACCTTAGGCAAAAATCCCGAAGGCCGCAAAGTCAAAGGCGTTATCCACTGGGTTTCCGAACAGCACTCTTTCCTAGCAGAATTGCGTTTATATAACCGTTTATTTAAAGTACCCAATCCGGACAATGAAGAAAATTTTCTGGATGCGATAAACCCGGATTCGCTGGAAGTCCTGAGCGATTGCAGGGTGGAAGCCAGTCTGGCTAATCCTTTACCTGAAAGCCGCT
>CANNNN010000168.1 GCA_947506075.1 Methylococcaceae bacterium | reverse complement strand
TTAAACGGCATGGAAGTGACTCAGTTTACCTATTTCCAGCAAGTCGGCGGCCTGGAATGTCGCCCCGTCACCGGAGAAATCACTTACGGCCTGGAGCGCATCGCGATGTATTTGCAGGGCGTTAAGAGCGTTTATGACTTGGTCTGGACCAAAGGCCCGCACGGCACGGTGACCTACGGCGACGTGTTTCATCAGAACGAAGTGGAAATGTCCGCCTACAATTTCGATCATGCCAATGTTGAATTCATGTTCCAGTGTTTCGACACTTACGAGCAGGAATGCACCAAGCTGATAGCCTTGAATCTACCGCTGCCGGCCTATGAAATGGTGCTAAAAGCCTCGCATGCCTTTAATCTGCTGGATGCGCGCCACGCAATCTCGGTTACCGAGCGCCAGCGCTATCTGTTACGGGTCAGAAACATGGCCAAATCGGTTGCCGAAGTTTATTACCAACGCCGGGAATCGCTTGGATTTCCGATGCTAACCGAGCAGGGAGCATAACATGAGTACAAAAAAACATTTATTGTTCGAACTGGGTTCAGAAGAACTGCCGCCCAAGACCTTGCTAAAACTGAGCAACGCCCTGCTGAACAACATCATCCAGGGGCTTAATGCCGCCGAGTTGACGTTTACCGCCAGCAAGGCTTACGCAACACCTCGGCGACTGGCGGTTTTCATCGAAAACCTGGAAACCAAACAGCCGGATAAAACCGTCGAAAAACGCGGACCCGCGTTACAGGCGGCCTTTGCACCGGACGGCACGCCCAGTAAAGCGGCTCTGGGTTTTGCAGTCAGCTGCGGAACCAGCTTCGACAATTTGGAACGTTTACTTACCGACAAGGGCGAATGGCTCAGTTTTACCCAGTCAGTCAAAGGACTGGCGACCGAAAACCTGATCCCGGACATTATCCGCTCAAGTATCGCCACCTTGCCGATAGCCAAGCGCATGCGCTGGGGCAGCTTCACGACCGAGTTTGTCAGACCCGTACACTGGGCTGTCTTGCTCTATGGCAATGAAGTGATCAAAACCGAAATCCTGGGACTGGAAACCGGTGCGAGCACGCAGGGGCACCGCTTTCACGCGCCGCAAAAAATCGTCCTGAACAAGCCTGAAGACTACGCCGACATGCTGTATCAACAAGGCCACGTGATTGCCGATCTTGAACAACGAAAAAAATTGATCCGCGAGGCCGCACAAAATGCCGCCGCCGCAGTAAACGGCCTGGCTCATATTGAAGAAGACCTGCTGGAAGAGATTGCCGCGTTAAACGAATGGCCGGTGCCAATTACCGGGACTTTCGACCCGCGTTTTCTGGCACTGCCCCCGGAAGTATTGATCACCACGATGCAAACCAACCAGAAATATTTTCCGGTTAAAAATGCCGATGGCGGTTTGCTGGCGAACTTCATCACCTTCAGCAATATCGAAAGCACCAACCCGAAATCCATCCAGCAGGGCAATGAGCGCGTGGTAACCCCGCGCCTGTCCGATGCAGAGTTTTTCTGGAATCAGGACCGCAAGAAAACCCTGGCAGACCGGGTGGAAAGCCTTTCCAGCGTTGTGTTTCAGGAAAACTTGGGTACGGTTTACGCCAAAACCAAGCGGGTGCAAAATCTCGCCAAATTTATAGCCGGACATCTGAATGCCGATATTGAACTGGCCGAACGCGCCGCGTTGCTGGCTAAAACCGATCTGATGACAGAAATGGTCGGCGAATTCGGCAACCTGCAAGGCCTGATGGGCCGTTACTACGCGCTGGCCGACAACGAACCAAAAGAGGTCGCACAAGCGCTTGAGGAGCAGTATTTCCCCAAACAATCGGGCAGTCCAACGGCCGAAAGCGCTACCGGGCAGGTTCTCGCTATCGCGGAAAAAATAGACACCCTGGTCGGCATTTTTGCGGTCGGCTTGATTCCAACCGGCGACAAGGACCCTTATGCGTTGCGTAGGGCGGCCTTGGGCATACTCAGAACCATCATAGAAAACAAACTGGATATCAATATCATCGAGTTGACGGAATTTGCCAGCGCTCAGATTGCTGGCGTTCCCACGCAGAGCATGGGAACGATAGATCAGTCCGCAACAGCCGACCGGGTTATCGAGTTTATTTTCGACCGCCTGAAAGGCTATTGCCTCGATCACGGCTACACCGCCGATGAATTTGACGCAGTCATCGCCGTGACGCCTGCCGAACCTTTGGATTTTATGCAGCGTTTGCAGGCGGTTAAAGCCTTCAGGCAACTGCCTGAAGCGGAAAGCCTGGCGGCGGCGAACAAACGCATCCGCAATATCCTGAAAAAATCGGATACCAAACCTTCGGATCACGTCGGCGCATTGCAAGAACCGCAAGAAAATCAGCTGTTGCAAGCCGCGCTGCAATCCGAAGCCGACATCAAACCGTTACTGGCGCAACGCGATTACCAGTCAACGCTGAACCGCTTGGCCGGTTTGCGCAATGACGTCGATGCATTTTTTGATAACGTGATGGTCATGACCGATGATCTGGACTTGCGCGCTAACCGACTGGCCTTACTGAACCTGTTGTCCGAGCAGTTTTTGACCTGTGCAGACATTTCCAAGTTGCAATCGTAAGCGCATGCCAGAACAGCGTTATGTATTGTTGGATCGTGATGGCGTGATTAACCACGACTCGGACGACTTCGTAAAATCCCCGGAAGAATGGCTGCCAATAGACGGCAGCCTTGAGGCCATAGCTCTGCTCAATGAACAGGGCTATAAAGTCGTGGTCGTCACCAATCAATCGGGGCTTGCGCGAGGCTTATTCAACGTCGAAATGCTGGAAAAAATCCATCAAAAAATGCAGCATCTGGCCGAACAAAAAGGCGGAAAAATCGACGCGATCTATTTTTGTCCTCACGGTCCGGACGATGACTGTAATTGCCGAAAACCTAAACCGGGACTGCTATCAGCCTTTGCCAACGACAAGCAGGTCAGCCTGATCGGCTTGGCTGTTGTCGGCGATTCGCTCCGCGACCTACAGGCAGCCCAGGCCGTCGGTGCGAGCCCGATACTGGTCAAAACCGGCAAAGGTCAACAAACCCTAATCGCAAACCCTCACCTGAACATTCCTGTTTTTGAGAACTTATATGACGCAGCAAAACACCTTACAAGATCCCAGACCTAAAAATTATATCGGCTCTGCGCTGTTATTTTTTGGTATTTTCTTTACTGCGACCATCGTCGGTATTTGTCTTATTCTGGGCATGCTGACGACCTTTAACATACGCTGGAAAATCGGTTATGTCTGGTGTGCGGTGATCCGCTGGATGACCCGGGTTTTTTGCGGCCTGACCTATGAAGTGGAGGGCCTGGAAAATATCCATCCAGAGCAGCCTGCGATTATCTTCAGCAATCATCAGTCGGCCTGGGAAACCCTGGCCTTGCGGTATATACTCCCGCCGCATTCCGTGGTCGTAAAGCGTGAACTGCTGTATCTGCCGATTTGGGGCTGGTCGCTGCTGACCTTGAAATCCATCGTGATCAACCGGAAAAATCAGCGCGCGGCCTTACGCTCCTTGCTTGAACAGGGCTCCAAGTATTTAAACGAGGGCTTATGGGTACTGGTCTTTCCCGAAGGCACGCGCGCCGGAGCCCGGGAAGTACTGAAATTTAATATCGGCGGCGCGATGCTGGCGCACAAAACCGGTTTCCCTGTCATTCCGGTCGCCCATAATGCCGGTGATTTTTGGCCGCGCTATAGTTTTTTTAAATATCCGGGCGTGATCAAGTTAAAAATTGGTCCGGTCATAGAGACCAAAGGCCGCAAAGCTGCCGACATCAATGCCGAGGCCGAAGCCTGGATAAGACAGGCTATGAAGGAGATGGATTAAATGCAGGCGAAAGATCAAGGGCAAAAAATGCGCGCGTCCTTTCGCCTTTAGCCTTTCATCTTTCGCCTAAGGTATAATTCCCTCAGCGCATTCCCACTACCCAAGATAAATTACTTATGAAAAAACTACTGCTCATTTCCCTAGCTGCATTATTACTCCCTGCTTGTGCAGATAAAAACCAATATGAACAGGCTGTATTGGAGCAACTGCAGCTCGATAAGGATATTAAGGACTACAAAGCATCGCCCGAACGCATGGCTAAATGCGTAGTGGAAAAATCTTCAACCAATATGCCCGGCGTTTTCGGTCTCGACCCCACGCGCTTGACGGCCTACCGCAACTATACAAAAATGCTGACACTGTCCTCGTCCAAGGACCCCAAAAAGACGCTTGAGGAACTACGAACGGATTTTGGCTCGCCTAAAGAACTAGGAGAAGCTCACTCGAACTATACCGAGAGTCTGATGGAATGCTTATCCGCCTCCATCGCGGAATCAGAAGATACGGCAAAAGCTGAAAAATAAGGATCACTTAAATTGAACACGGGTGACGCAGATCGGACGGACTTACGCGGATTTTTAAAAACCCAAGCTGTCTTGCGCTTTTGAAGCGGTGATTATCCACTTAATCAGTATCATCCGTGTTCCATTGTTGTATGTAATAAATGGTTTTCAAATAAGCTTTATCGATCAACTTGTAGAGGCTTATTTAGTGCGAATTACTTGCCATCACTCAGCCCCGCAGCAGCGCTTAAACTTCTTGCCGCTGCCGCAGGAACACAACGCGTTCTTACCCAGATGGGTCTGTAGGCCCACCTTGCCGATAGACTTCACCACGCCGTCCAGATAAAACCAGCCGCCAGCGCGCTTAACAAACTGACTAATCTCAGTCATCACATGCTGTTCGCCATCCTGCAAATAATACGCCTTAAACTCCACCACGCCTTTAGCATCCTTGACTCCGCCCTTTTTAGTATTGCCAATTTCCAGGCGTTGCCAGTCGACTTGTTCCCTGGAAAAATCAATCAACTCAGGCCGCACAGTGGCATCCCAGGTATCCCTTAAATACTCGGCATTATGCAGCGCATAAGCCGTAAAACGCGAACGCATTAAGGCTACAGCAGTAACCGGTTTTTTTTCGCCGGAATGAAACAGGCCACAACATTGAGCATATTCAATGTCCGAACCGCAAAGGCAGAAGCTAGATGTATTCATCAGTCGTTCCTGATTAAAAATCAGCCTATTTTACATGGCCCGTGAATTTTTTAGTATTGCAAACTACTGACGCATTAATCTTTATCCCGACCTGGATTTTTGTTTATACATGGGCCATGCCGTTATAATGGCCTATCGCATGCGTTACCTAATATCCCTCTCTCCCACTAACCCACCCATCTGACAAGAAATTGATAAACCAAATTAATACAGCCTCTGACCACCGCAGGAAATTCTGCGTAGCCCCAATGCTGGATTGGATCTTATAATTAAAATAGCCAATAAATAACAACAAGATAGAGATATTTAAAAATAATTTGTGCATTTATAGTGCATTTTTTTGAAGCGACTGATTGCTTCTAAATGGGGGATCATAGCGAACGATGTGATTTTTTCAGGATTTAAACAATAGAAATATTTTTTTATTTTGTATAAACAAGTTAATATATTCTACTAAAGGAAGTAAATAAAATTTTTTAGAACAAGCAAATTAATTCGCCATGGGCAGACGTCGTATTCCTGAAAACAAAAAATTAGCCACTGCTTTGAACGCATTGCACGATGTGCTGGGTTCATATCTTGGCGTTGTTAGAGGAAGTCAGCTTAAACAGTCAGAGCGTGAGATTCTGCTAAAAAATGGTTTTTTGCAGGAAATTATCAAGGGCTGGTACTTTGTTTCCGATCCGACCGCTTTGCCGGGAGATACAACACCTTTTTTTGCCAATTATTGGGAATATGTGTCGCGCTATCTTGATGAGCGATTCGGTGACCAATATTGTTTAAGCCCGGAACACTCATTGTTGATGCATGCCGAAAACAATGTCATTCCCAAGCAGGTCAATATTGTCACTAG
>CANNNN010000167.1 GCA_947506075.1 Methylococcaceae bacterium | reverse complement strand
GTTACGTTTGCCTTTCCGGCAACTCAAATAATGCCGGTACAAATTGGCAAAGGTAAACAAACTACAAGGTTCAACAAGCGACATCATTCTCCGGAACGAACGGCCCAGGCATATAACTGGTTGTTCTTATTGTTGTTGTTGTTGTTGTTCTGGTTGCCATTGTTGGTATTGAAGTTCCAAGCATTGCCAGAACCGGGCGAGTACTCCGCACCCGACCAGTAAGCATAGGCTGACGCATAGCCCGTTTACTTAACGGTTAAAAACCCACCGTTTGGAAAGCCGAATCACCGGTATTCCGCACTGTATGATCATACCCGGATAAACCGGGTGAAACGGGCGCACAATGATACAACTTGGCACGCTGCCACGGCATCTTAACGACCGCGCCATTCAGGCTCGCTTGTTTTTATCGTCCTGCCGGGACGGACTAAGGCTTTTCAGCCAACCTTCATTCTGTCTGCAAACTTTAGCCGTCAGCTCCACAACGTGGCTGTAGGCGTTAAAACTTTTAAAAGCCTGGACTTCCTTGGCCAGACGTATCAACAACATCACTTCTTCCAGATGCTCGCGCAACGCCTGCAAAGCCTGTACTTTGTCGGTCTGGCTATTGGCATGGATTACCAACTTGACCGCCTGACGACTGGCATTGCGCAGCTCTGTACCCAGGGTGTATTTGTGGTAACGGCTGAAATTGGCGACGGTTTTTTCAAAATGCACCGCCAGATTCAACGCATCACGGGTGTGGGTAAGTGTTCATAGCGCGCCATGCGTCAATACCCCAAAAAAAATCGTAAGGGGGCTATCGCCCCCTGCACCCCCGAAAGAACCGAATAACCTAATTACCCGATGTTACCGCGTCGCCTTAAGCCCAGTAAACCAATCAAACCGGTACCGAATAACCAGATAGCAGCAGGTACCGGGATGGAGGACCCATAAGCGTCTGCATAATTGAAACCAGATGTCGAGCTATTAGTAAAATTAACAACGTTGCCATAAGTAAAATCAGTGACTGTAACTCCACCCCATACGAGCGTGTGACTATAATCGAGATTAGCAGTTCGTCCTGCTAGCTCTACCACATCGCACAAACCTCCGGTGGCAGGACATGCGCCGAAATTCGCGCTAGCCTGAGCAATGCCCTCCATAAAATAGCTCAGCTCGGTGGCTAGACCATTGACCACTGAGAAGGTAAAGGGAATAGCGATTTGTGTGCCGGGTATAAAAGTGGAATACTTACCGTATGCAGATTTCTGCAAGCCACCACTATCGGCCACCCAATTGCCACCAAAAGACGGTCCTATACCAGTGCCACCGACAGTGATTTGAGCAAAACCGCCGCTACCATCCATCCATCCATCTAAAAGAAGCGATCCCGATACAATTAAATTGCTTGTGGCATTAGGTGCTGTAAATGTTACTTTATCGTTAAATTGGGCTTGTGCTAGTGACCTTGCGCTAGCGCCAACATTGGTCGATGGCTGCGCAACTACATCAGCCTCTGCAAATGCAGATACTTTCAAAATACCTGCTTCGGCACGGGCGAATGCGCTGCCATTTGCGAAGCCGTAACCATCGTGATTGGGACCTGTATCTGCACCACCTCCGGTTTGCACCATCACTGGAACAAAGGATGAATGTCTTGGTTGTAATGATGTCTGATTATCCGAGGCACCAAGATATGTTGCAGGTCCAGTATTCGGGGCTTGAACAACTGTAAGTGCAACACTATAAGTAGCGCTGTTTAAGGGATTAGCCGAGGCAGTGGCGGCGTTAAGGCTAAGCAGCAGGCCTGCGGTCCATAATTTTTTGTGCTTCATTGTGTCGATCTCGTCTTGTTGTTTATAAAAACTGACCGCCTACTCAGACACCCAGAGATTTTGTTGCTACGTATTTATACCCAGCACTTTCCATGCCTGCGTTGCTTTATCTTTACCAGTCAATTGCTTATAGTGCATGAAATTAGAGTAGAGTAGAGTAGAGTAGAGTGTAAAATTTTCTGACATTGTCAATGGAATGCTTAGCCGTTTTTGCGGTTTTTTCTACGCAGAATGCGCTTTTGTGTAGTCTGAATCCGGCTGAAACCCTTATAAACCAAGCACTAAGACCCATTTATCATAAGTGTAAAAAAACCTGACACTATTTTTGCTGATTTTTTATTACGTTAGGCGAAAAAACAGGACTTTTTAGGGGATATTTTATTTAAAGATAAATATTCGTGTTAATTAATAAGGTGTTATGAGGATTTCTGATCTGGCTCAGGGCCAGATTATAAAGTGTAAAAAATCCTGACAGTTTATACCAGATGAGCTGCACTATGTGCCATGTTAGTGGCTTGGGTTTTACATCTGCGCGTCCTTTTTGATGCTGCAATGTGATAAAGATACGAGCTTATGCTACGGCTATAAGACCCTAGAAGCCCTTAATGGCGGTTACCTGTTCGGCGACAATTACCACGACCGTCCGGTATAGAGCGGCGTATTAGAAGAGTTCAATGGCGGGTTTGGGGCGCGTGGGGCGACGAGAAAACATATAATTTGCTCATTGAGAATGGCTGTTGAGTAAATTCAAAGACTCATTCGGATCAGTATGAGCGGCTGGTTTAAACAATAAAAATTGGCCTTAAGTGGAGCCGCAGCAATTACTGTCGGTCACGACTGGCCGCTTTATGGTCATCAATTTTTCGAAATGAAGGTCAACTGTGCGCCCTATGACCTTCGGCGAACTAGTAAGTCAACCTTACGAGGGTCTAATTAGTCCCAAGAACAAATATCCACTCGTTTGTGTTATAAGCCCAATTTGCTTGATTAGTTGTCTTGAGCGGACAATTTTTTTTCAAAATAGGCAACTTTTTTGTTTTTATGTTTCAAGTATTATTGTATAGTTAAATTATGGATAAGCAACTTGCAACAACACTTTTTGAATCACTAGCATCTGGCATTCGACTGGATATTTTTAGACTGTTAGTTAAACATGCACCCACAGGGTTGGTCGCAGGTGAAATAGCGTCAATATTGGCCTTGCCGCCAACTAACCTGTCGTTTCATCTCAAGGCCATGACCCATGCCAGCTTGGTTAACGTGACTCAAGAGGGACGCTACCAACGTTATCGAGCGAATCTTTCAGTGATGCAGTCGTTGATAGATTATCTGACTGCCGAATGTTGCACAGGTAACCCAGAGCAGTGTTTTGATGCCGACAAGGCAACAGCCTGCTGCGATACCAATTAATTCTTTTCTTAAATTCGGAGACTATTGATTATGAATGTTCTGTTTCTTTGCACTGGCAATTCAGCACGAAGTATTTTGGCTGAAGGCTTGCTCAATAAATATAGTAATGGCCGGTTTCAGGCTTTTAGTGCCGGTAGTATGCCTACTGGTCAGGTTAATCCACGTGCCCTTGAGCGTTTGGAACTGGAAGATATTACACTGCCCAATGCACGCAGCAAAAGCTGGGATGAGTTTGCTAAACCTGATGCCCCAGCCCTCGATTTTGTGATCACTGTTTGTGATAACGCCGCCAATGAAGTTTGCCCCGTTTGGCCTGGACAACCTATTACTGCTCATTGGGGAGTATTTTCTCCCGCAGCAGCGGAAGAAAATGAAAAGCGTATTGCTTTCGCTAAAGCGTTTGCCATTCTTGAACGCCGTATCGTTTTGTTCACCAGCTTACCGATAGCTAGTCTTGAACGAATAGCACTTGAACGACGAGTTCGCGATATTGGAAATATGGATGAAGCCTAAAATGGTTTTACTCCTTTAGGTTAATTAAATAGTCGAGCACTGGCTTTGCTTGAACAGTAAGGTATTTCTACTGAGGGCTATTACAGCAAATTATGGAATGATCTGCCATTGACGCCGGACATTGTTATTAGTGTTTGCGGTAATGCAGCCAACGAAACCTGTCCAGCCTATTTGGGTCCCGTTTTACGCAGTCATTGGGGTATAAGACCCAGCACATGCTAAGGGTACCGAAGAGGAAATTAAAGCAGAGCTTATAGTCGCTTATCGCATTCTGCGGCATCGGATTGAACAGTTTCTGGCTTTGCCGCTGGATGAACTAAAGAACGTCCACGAACGCTTGAAAGCTGAACTGGATCGTATTGGCACCCTGTTACCCTAATTATTAAGGAGTTCTATTATGACAACGATTCAAGTTTTTGACCCTGCTTTGTGTTGCAGCACCGGCGTTTGCGGTGTGGACGTAGATCAAGAGTTAGTCGGTTTTTCTGCCGATGTGGACTGGGCCAAGCAAAATGGTGCAGACATTCAGCGTTTCAATCTGGCCCAACAACCGATGGTGTTTGCTGAAAACGCTGTAGTAAAGAGCTTTCTAGAACGGTCCGGTGCCGAAGCTTTGCCCTTGATTCTAGTCGATGGTGATGTAGCTTTAGCGGGTCGCTATCCAACCCGCCCTGAACTGGCTCGTTGGGCATCAATTACTTTGGTAGAAGACAAACCCCAGTCCGACTGTTGCAGCGGTACCCGTTGCTGTTAAATCATTTTAGATAGCCGTTATGAATGACTGCAAGTTTCTCGACCAACCGCCACGCTTCCTGTTTTTTACCGGTAAGGGCGGTGTCGGCAAAACCTCAATCGCTTGTGCCACGGCTATACAACTGGCGGATGCAGGACATCAAGTATTGCTGGTGAGTACCGACCCTGCGTCAAATGTGGGTCAGGTGTTGGGAGTAACCATCGGCAATCAGATCACCGCCATTCCGGCTGTGCCAAAATTGGCGGCATTGGAAATTGATCCGCAAGCGGCGGCGCAAGCTTATCGAGACCGTATCGTTGGTCCGGTGCGCGGAGTCTTGCCAAAAGCAGTCGTGAAAGGCATTGAAGAACAACTGTCCGGTGCCTGCACCACCGAGATCGCCGCATTTGACGAATTCACCGCATTATTGACAGACTCGGCATTGACCGCTAACTACCAGCATATCGTTTTTGACACAGCACCGACCGGTCATACCATCCGCCTATTGCAATTGCCCGGTGCCTGGAGTGGCTTTCTTGATGAAGGTAAAGGCGACGCCTCTTGTCTCGGCCCCTTAGCGGGTCTGGAAAAGCAACGTAGTCAATACAAAGCGGCAGTCGATGCCTTGGCCGATCCCCAAAGGAGTCGCTTGATTTTGGTAGCTCGGGCACAACAAGCTACCTTGCGGGAAGTGGCCCGTACCCATGAAGAGTTGGATGCGATCGGCTTATCCCAGCAATATCTGGTCGTCAACGGCATTTTGCCAGAAGACCAAGTGGCGCAAGATCCATTGGCAGCGGCTATTTATCAACGCGAACAAAGGGCTTTGACCGAGATGCCGGAGGTGCTTAAGGCACTACCGATTGACCGGATCGAGCTGAAACCGTTTAATCTGGTCGGACTGGATACACTACGACATTTATTTACGACGGCGGTACCGACAATAGCTCATGATGCTGCTATCACCCAAGCCATTCAAGTACCAAGCCTGTCAAAACTGGTCGATGCTATTGCCGCCGATGGTCACGGTCTAGTGATGCTGATGGGCAAAGGCGGTGTCGGTAAAACGACTCTGGCGGCTGCCGTGGCAGTGGATCTTGCTCAACGCGGTTTGCCTGTACATCTGACCACTTCAGACCCCGCAGCCAATTTGACCGAAACGCTAAACGGCGTACTAGATAATCTTACTGTCAGCCGAATTGACCCTCATGCTGAAACCGAGCATTATCGCCAACAAGTTTTGAAGACCAAAGGTGCGCAATTGGATGCCCAAGGTCGAGCGTTACTGGAAGAAGATTTGCGCTCACCTTGCACCGAGGAAATTGCCGTGTTTCAAGCGTTTTCGCGCATTATTCGTGAAGCGGGCAAAAAATTCGTGGTAATGGATATCGCGCCGACCGGCCATACCTTGCTGCTCTTGGATGCTACCGGCGCTTATCACCGCGAAGTCAGTCGGCAAATG
>CANNNN010000166.1 GCA_947506075.1 Methylococcaceae bacterium | reverse complement strand
CCATGCCGCTTGGTGAAGGCGAGACGCCCAAGATAGACCCACTTACCGATATTGGTAGCGGCAGTGTGCAGGAGCCGCAAAAGGCTTATATGGCCGAGATTATCGAAAAGGTTAACGACCTCTTTGACGGCGAGCTCACCGACCAGGACAAACTGGTTTATGTGAATAACGTCATCAAAGGTAAGCTGCTAGAGTCGGCCACGCTGATGCAGCAAGCGAGCAGCAATACTAAGGAACAGTTCGCCAATTCACCCGACCTTAAAGCCGAGTTGATGAATGCCATCATGGATGCTCTGGATGCGCATACACTGATGAGCACGCAGGCGCTAAATTCCCTGATCATACAGGGCGGAATGAAAGACATCCTGCTCAACAATGCCGGACTTTATGAGGCGCTGCGGGCGCAATCTGCTGCGTAAAGGGGTGATCTTCGACAGTGGCTATGCCCCCTCATCAATGTCATTCAGGACTGCACTTCTAAGAGCTTCCAGAACAGAGTGCGTGCTGTTCTGGCTTTTAAACTATTTCAAACGTTTTGACATCCTCCCCCACCTTAAGGAAGGGGATTCCTAGTTTACTTGCCAAAAGCAAATAGTTCCAGGCTATCTTGCCCTCACGAAAAATCCATGAAAGTGCGGAAATCTTGTGATCTCCCAAGCTCGAACTTCGCCCAGTACACCGAATTGGTCAGCAACATTCCCGTCAAACAAAATCCCAGCCAAATCTTTTGTAGGCGTGTCAGCTTGGCATTGGGCTTTAGCTTTCTCAGGGCTGCATCTAAATCAGTTATAAATGATTTTATAAAGTGTGCTGGTTCGTACATCAACATAGTGCTGAAATACGTGGAAGTTTACACTGATTAGCTTAACCGTTTTTCGGCTGTGCTTCTAAGCTTAAAAACTTGAACATCGAGTGATAGAATAGAAAGCTATTGCACTGTTTAAAGTGACTGACTTTTAAACTGGAGGTTGTACGTGAATGATCTGAAGTCTTTTTTACAACGTTTTCCAGGTTTACAATCTACTTCCCCCTGGGTTGTAGTGGTGGTCATCCTGCTGTTAGTTGGGATGATGATGTCGTTTTATACTATTCCAGCTGAGTCGGAAGGTATAGTGCTCCGCTTTGGTCAGTATATTGCAAAAGTTCCGTCCGGCTTACATGCCAAGCTGCCATTTGGCATCGATACCGTTATTCCGGTGCCCACCCAGCGCCAGCAAAAACTCGAATTCGGTTTTGCCACGCCCGGTTACACCAATCCTGATCAGATCAGTAATGCGTCAGTCTTGGAAAAGTCGATGGTGACCGGCGATCTGAATGCGGCCCTGGTGGAATGGATAGTGCAATACCGCATTACCGATCCTGAAAAGTATTTGTTTGATGTGCGTGACCCGGGCAAAACCTTAAGAGACATATCTGAAGCGGTAATGCGGGAGGTTATCGGCGATAGAACGGTCGATGAAATCATCACTATTGGTCGCCAAGAGATTGAGGAGACGGTGCTCGAACGCACCCGAGAGCTGGCTAAACGCTATCAGCTTGGCGTTTCCATCAATCAGGTGCAGCTAAAAAACGTCAATCCCCCCGAACCGGTGCAGCCGTCCTTTAATGAAGTGAATCGTGCCCAGCAAGACCGGGAAAATGTCATTAACCTGGCTAACGGCGAGTACAACAAGGCTGTGCCCAGGGCCCGCGGCGAAGCCGATCAGAAAATTCGTGGCGCTGACGGTTATCGATTCAAGCGGATTAACGAGGCCGAAGGTGATGTCTCCGCCTTCAACCAAGTACTGGAACAATATCTGAAGGCGCCGGACATAACGCGGACGCGGATTTATCTTGAGACCTTGGGCGAGGTCTTGCCTCAGGCAAGGCAACAAATCATCGTTGATGACACGATTCAGCAGATATTGCCGATGCTGCCTTTTCCGCCCAAAGCTGCCGGGGAAACAAAATGAGACTATCGGGAACAGTTTGCTTACTGACCGCAGTTTTGACAGGCATAGCGTTGCTGTCGATGTATACCGTCAACCAGACCGAACAGGTCATCATTACCCAGTTCGGCAGTCCGGTCGGTGACCCGATTACCCGTCCTGGCTTACATTTCAAAATGCCTTTTATTCAGCAGGTCAATAGCTTTGACAAGCGCTATCTGGCCTGGGATGGACCTATGGTTGAGATGTCGACCAAGGATAAGACCTATGTGCAAGTCGATACCTTCGCCCGTTGGCGAATTATCGATCCTATGCGCTATTATCTGAGGCTTAGGGATGAACGTAGCGCCCAGTCTCGCCTTGAGGATATTTTGGGCAGTGAAACCCGCACCGCGATTGCCCGGCATGAGCTGATTGAAGTGGTGCGCACCGATAAGTATAGGAAACCGCTGCAAGACGAGAGTCTGACCGGGCTTTTAACCGGCGAAGGTACACTCGGGGTATTGCGGCCTATCCGCATTGGACGGGTCAAAATTGAAAAAGACGTGTTTGACTCGGCGGCCCCAAAATTGGCCGAGTTTGGTATCGAACTGCTTGACGTTCGCTTCAAACGCATTAATTACAACCAGGAAGTACTGGAACGCATCTACCAGCGGATGATTAGCGAACGCTTACAAATCGCGCAGCGCTTTCGTTCGGAAGGCGAGGGCGAGGCGGCGCGGATTAACGGCAACAAGGACAGGGATCTTAACCAGATTGAATCCGCTGCCTATAAGCAGGTACAACAAATTCAGGGTGAGGCCGATGCCAAAGCCACGGAGATCTACGCCAAAGCCTATGCCCAGAAACCCGAGGCCGCAGAGTTCTATAAATTCATAAAGAGCATGGAGACCTATCGTAAAGTCATCAACAGTGATGCGACCCTCGTTCTTTCAACCAACAGTGAGCTGTTCGCCTTGCTGAAGCGGGCAGAGCAGAAAAAATAAGTAACATAACCTGTGCGGGAGGCAAGCGGATTATGCCGACCACACATGCTGTCAATTGTTGAAATGACTGTCCAGTAAACGCACGGCTGCGGCTACGCCATCGTGGGCTTGCATGCTTAGGCCGGCTAGACGGGATTTGTCCTGCATGCTCTGGGTGTTCACTACCGTTTGTATGGCCTTGGCTAACGACTGCGCATTAATCGTTTTTGCCGGCAGGGGAGGGCCTGCCAGTCCCCGTTTTTGTAATTGCCGCGCCCAGAACACTTGTTCATCCATGAAGGGCACGACTACCGATGGACAACCGGCTCGTGTCGCGGCCTGGGTGGTTCCCGCTCCGCCGTGGTGAACGATGGCCGCACAGTGTTTGAACAGCGGCTGATGCGGATGTCTGCCGATGAAATAAACCTGATCGAGTTGGCTGTCGGCAGGATAATCTTCCGAGCTGGTCTGGATAATGGCCCGGCATCCGGATAATGCCACCGCTTCTAAAAACAGCGCCATACTCCAGTCGGGCACCGCCTGTTGCAAACTGCCGAAGGTCATATACACCGGTGCCTCGCCGTTATCCAGAAATTCGCGTAGTTGGTCTGGAATTGTCCACTGCTGAGCATCTTCAGCTAGATTTAAAAAACCGCAGAGCTGGTGCTGCGCTTGCCACTGCTCAAATGAAGGACAAAATAGTGGATCGACTGCCACCAGATTGAGCTGTTGCGAGGATAGCAATTCGGTCAGCATGTTAGCTGGTTGTGTTTCGCCAGCTTCAAGCCATAAACGGCTTAACGGTTTTTTTAAGGCCAAATTGAACACAACATCCAATAGTTTCCAGCTCAATTTATTGATGGCTCTGCCTAAATAAGGAAAGCTTAATGGCGGAAAGTCAGGATTGGGTATCACGGCATGGCAAAGCGTAACACTGAAAAAAGGCTTATGCTGCTGAAGTGCCGCAAGCTTTAGCGGGTAAAGAAAATGATGGCCGATCACATAGTCGTTATCGGCGACTAATTGTTGCGCGGCCTGATACACCGCCTGCTCGCAGGGAAAGAAGGCTTCATCAAGCAATGCCCGTAGCCATTGCAAGGGATGCATCCGAAACGAACGCTGGGCAAAATCCTGCATATCAAAATCAATATGTTCGGGGACTTGCCGGTAGATTATCCCCAATTGATCACAGATATCATCATAACGGTGATTGTCGATGCTGCTTACCACCAGCGTTACAGAGTGCCCCGCTTTTTTCAGGCCATCGGCCAAAGCCAACATCGGACGAATATCGCCATTAGACCCCCAGGTTTGTATGCCAATTTTCATCAGGTGATCACTTATGTTGGTAAGAAAAATCGAAGACCATAGCCTTAGCGTCACTTATCGCACTATGCGATAACCTTTTTGAATATGCCAGAATACCATGATGATAAATGGCGTCATGGCGGGTTTCATCCAGATCAAATATGACTATTGATCCAGCGGACAATATCCGTAGTGCTCATGGCACCGGCTGCGCGAGCTATTTCTCGACCGGATTTAAAGAGTATCAGGGTAGGAATGCTGCGAATATCAAATTGGGCAGCAATAGCCTGTTCCCGTTCAGTATCGAGTTTGGCTAAGCGTATTTGCGGTTCAACGCTAGCGGCGGCTTGGGCGTAGGATGGAGCCATCATTTTGCATGGTCCGCACCAGGCCGCCCAGAAATCGACAACAACAGGAATATCATTGCGTGTAATATGCTGCTTAAAATTTTGGCCGGTTAATTCCAGTGGGTGCCCAGTAAACAGTCTGTCTTTACATTGCCCACAACGGGGTTGTTGATTCAAACGCTCCGCTAATATACGATTTACCGTATCGCAATGTGGACAAACAAGATGCAGTGTGCTCATGAGATGACCTATTTATTAGGGTTAGTCGGTTAATGAGGTCCTCAGGATTAAAATTCAATCCTAAAACCAATTCGTTCGCGCGGATTTAATTGGCTTCTAATTCTTAACGCCTGGTTCTTTGGATTACAAAAATGACTTTTTGAAGCGGTCGATTTTCTGCTGAATACGGTTATTTTTATCGCATCTAATTGTTATTTATAGATAAATTATATTTTTGGTGGCAGTATTGGGATATGGAAAAATTATTATTTCATATCGCTGATCAGTTGACCAAACAACTCGACCTGTCGCCAATCAGTATATTCAACGACAGTCATAGGGTCAGTTGGACCTTTAGTCATCCACATAATCAGCCGGATCATTGAACGGTCAAAGTAATTGTAACTGGGATAATCAATCTTGCCGGCAAAAACAGCCAGCTCTTTGGGTTTCCATGCTATTCGTTTAAGAAATTTTTGTAGATAAGGATTGCTCTCCGGTCTGCATTTTTCCGGTTTGCGTGCAACCAAATTCACCGAAAAAAAGGCATTCGGTTTATTGTCCAGTAGCGGACTGTTTTTCTCAATGAACTTGAGAATTTGAGGACTGTGGTGCCCGTAACGGATGCTGGCTCCAATCACGAATTTATCGAATCCTGTCAAATCCAATTGCAAAGCTTCAGCAATCGAAACTACGTTAACTTGATGGGCTTGTCGTTCAATGACGGATTGCAGTTGTTGACAAATTTTTTGGGTTTGTCCGTCAGTGGATGAATAAATGATAAGTATGCTGGCCATAGTTCTAGCGTTGCAATGATGTTACTGAACCTAAAAACGCAGTCAGTTCACGAAAATATCGAAAAAAACGAAAAAATCAAGATTTTGCATTGATTTTCCTGTTCGCCCTTTGGATGATGGTCTGCAGGTGGCTATCTCTTTGAAAATTTCGTGCATTTCGTATTTTCGTGAAAAAATGTTTTTTCTGGGCTGAAAAGAGCTTGCAGCATGTCCGGGGAAGAGGTTGCTTAATTAACAAGGGCATCTGCGCTGTAAGATCTTAGATTGAATCGCTTAATAGCTACCCATAAAGTCGCCTTTGCCGACTCCCAGACCATTGTGTCGTAAAATCCCATAGGCCGTGGTGACATGGAAGAAAAACTGCGGCAGGCCGTAGTTGGACAGGTAGGTGTGGCCAAGCAATATT
>CANNNN010000165.1 GCA_947506075.1 Methylococcaceae bacterium | reverse complement strand
CGGTAAAAGTCGTCATGGTCGATAACTATGACTCATTCACCTACAACCTCGTGCAGTATTTTGGCGAACTAGGCGCGGATGTCACCGTGGTACGCAACGACCAAGTCACCGTCGAAGACATTGCCGCCCTCGCGCCTGACAAAATCGTCATTTCCCCTGGCCCCTGCACACCCAAAGAAGCGGGCATCTCAGTCGCCACCATTCTAAAATTCGCAGGACAAATCCCCATTTTAGGCGTGTGCTTAGGGCATCAAAGCATAGGCTACGCCTTCGGCGGCAACATCATCCACGCCAAAAGCATCATGCACGGCAAAACCTCGCCCGTTTACCACCACAACATCGGCGTATTCAAAAGCCACCAGCGAATTTTTCGTGGGTTTGACAGGTTTGGGGCAAACCCTATCAAAATCCTCATTGAGTGCGGCTTCAGCGATGAGTCGCCGAATATCCGAAAAGGCAAAACTGGTTCGCCCCTTCACTTTATGCCGATGCTCGGGGTCGGTTTTCAGGCGATCCGCATAAATCCAAGTGATCGTTGACGCTATCAAACAAAATTGTAAATGATTAGTCACGGCTTGAGCATTGCGGCACTGACTGGTCCGGCTCCCGATGTCTTGTTTGAGCTCTTTAAATCCAGATTCAATTTTCCAGCGAGCCCCATAGTACTCGATGATTTGTGTTACGGAAAGCTCCAAGTCAGTTGTGAATAGCGCAACCCACTGAGTTTTACGGAACACCCAAACCACCCGAACTGGGCATTTAAGTGTCTTCACCATGACCACCGCGTCATAAGCACACACTTCTCGGCGTTTGCCGTAAAGGTTGACGGTATAAGTCTTGGCCTGTTGCCGAACCTCGGCAGCCATGTCGGTCGCCGATCCCAAGCGTTTACCGTACTTACGGCAACGTCCTCGTTGTCCAGTTTGCTGTATCGGGCAGGGCGAACAACACGTTATTGCAGCGCAGTCTGGATAGCATGTGAAAACGATCCCCCCAATACCTTTCGGACCTGCCTCCACAGACTCTGTTTGCCAAACCAGCTATCCGTAACGACCAGCAGGGGCGATGAGGGAAAATAATGTCCGATGCCTATCAACATCTGCCCTGCCCAGTTCCAATTTAGTCTAAAAAGGCGCAATCACGCCTTTGATTTTGGCGTTAGCATTTTCCGCGTCAATGGTTTTCTTGACGAAGTAAAAACGAAAATCTAAAAACAAACAGGCCCAGCGACCTTTGACTTGCTTCAGCAAACCGACCGCAACAAAGTTTTGTGCCCACGGGTACTGACTTTGATTGGCTTTGGCGGCTCATGCCGGAAATAATTCCGGATGCTGCTCAATCAGCTAAATAATCAAGTTCATTGACTCCAACGGAACGTCAACTTTATTCCAATCTATCAACGCGATAAGTCGCGCTTTGGTGTGTTCAGCAGGCCTATTGTACTTGTTACAATCTTTCCTTGAGTTGCACCAATAAGTTCACTGGCGTGCCAACCACCTCGCCATGTTCAGCGGCGTCAATGCGTGGCTTTATAAATGCTTCCAGTTCCTGCATTGCTTTTTCTTCCTCATTTGTTAACGGCAACAAACGCTGCATGGCATCTTCATCTAAATCAAACACACGATGACTAATGCTTCATACGATTCTTTTTCTCATGTCTGCACACTGGAAACAGCATGACAAACTCCTCAACCAAATTGTAGGAGTTTGTCATGAAGCAAGATACCAATAATCAAAACAGCCATCAAGTCCCCTGGAACAAGGGCAAATTGATCGGTCAGAAATCACCTCTCAAATTAAAAGAGATTTGGGAAATTCGCATTCGTTTGCAGATGGCTAAGAACACTCGCGAGTTGGCGTTGTTCAACTTAGCCATAGATAGCAAGTTGCGTGGCTGTGATCTGGTGACACTTCGAATAAGCGATGTAGCCCAAAGTAACCGCGTGTCATCGCGGGCAATTATCATGCAACAGAAAACGCATCGCCCTGTTCAATTCGAGATAACGGAACAAACCCGAGATTCGCTTGAAGCCTGGATTAATATAGCCAAGCTCAAATCTGATCAATATCTGTTCCCGAGTCGAATTCATAATTCGCCTCATCTATCAACCAGGAAATATGCCCGTATTGTCGAACATTGGGTAAAGTCTATTGGCCTCAACCCAGCAGCTTATGGAACACACACTATGCGGCGAACCAAAGCTACACTGGTGTATCGAAGAACGAAAAATTTGCGAGCCGTACAACTTTTACTGGGTCATTCCAAACTTGAAAGCACTGTCAGATACCTCGGTATCGAGGTTGATGACGCGCTTGAAATATCGGAACAAACAGAAATTTAGATTTAATAAAATATATCTGCGGCCGTTGAGAAGCGGTCGCATCTCTAAAGCAGACTATTACTTTTGGAAAATCAACCTACGGTTAAAAGCTCACTAACGACCCAAACCTGCCGGTCGGCTATGATTTTACGCTTATCTAAACCGGACAGTGGTGATGTGTTGCAAAAGACATGCAAGAGTCACTCAATCTAAATTATCAAATGGCAACATATTCAAGTTGACCATATGGTTACTGGAATAGACTAAAACCATAATACGCAACAAGACACGGTTGCTGCTTTTTTAAAAACGAAACATTATCCACAGGGCATAACGAACATCAATATTCCTTTTTCAACTATTACCTGTATTTTTGCACCAATTCCTTCAATTTTTCCTGCAAGGCATCCTGTAGGTCATAGAATTCTTTTAGCTTTGCCAAAGCTTGGGGGGTGTGGCCCGAATCATGGAGCTCACAAAGCTCATTTGCTAACGCATGCATTTGCAGGTGCAACGGCCCAATAGCCTTAAAAGCTTGTTGCGAACTAAAGCGGCTCAACGTATTGGTTTTTATCAAGCTACAAAAGCGACAGAAAGAAAGGTTATTCAGGGATGGCGGGGCTTCAGACTTGCCCTTGAGATAACTTCTGATGCCTATGCCCCACGCTCTGTGCTCAACGCCTGTAAAAATTAGCGGCAACACGTCGTGGCTGAAGCAAGGCAACTCAGCCCAGGCTGGATCAGGACACCAGTCCGCCGACCAACCGGGCAACAGGTGTGCAGGCATAGGGCGGGCAATGCCGTAGCCCTGTGCTAGATCACAGCCGATTTGCAACAGCAGGGTGCCGTGTTCGACCTTCTCCACCCCTTCGGCGACAGTCTGGAGGCGAAAGGCGTTGGCCAAGCCGAGTACGCCCTCAAGAATGGCCATGTCATCGGGATCTTCGAGCATATTGCGCACAAAGCTTTGGTCAATCTTAATCTCGGTGACGGGCAGGCGTTTTAAATAAGTCAGCGAGGAATAGCCCGTGCCAAAGTCATCCAGAGCAAACATCACGCCAAGCTCCCGGCATGTTTTAATGATCTGAGCGGCTCCGGCCAGTTCTAGTGCACTGGTTTCGAGAACTTCCAATTGCAAATTACCTGGATTGATGTGGGGATACGCTGCCAGCCTCTCCCGCAAGTAATCGACAAAGTCTACTTGCTGCAATTGGCGGGCACCCACATTGACACTGACCGAGATATCCAGTCCGGCAGCCTGCCAAGCTTCCATCTGTGCCAGGGCTGTGTCGATCACCCATTCGCCGATAGCAACGGCCAGTGGATGATCCTCAATCACCGGCAGAAATTCGCCTGGCAGCAACAGGTATTTTTCCGGGTGTTGCCAGCGGATCAAGGCTTCGGCACCGATGATGGTGCCTGTGCGCATGTTCACCTTGGGCTGATAAAACAGCACAAATTCGTCGTTGTCCAGAGCCCGACGAATACGCTCCAAACTTTCGTAACGGCCACGGAGGTTCCGGTCAAGTTCGACGTTAAAAAAGTGGTAGCAATTCTTGCCAGCTTGCTTGGCCTGATACATGGATTGGTCGGCCTGACGGAGCAATTGCTCGGCATCGATGACTTCTTCCTGCGGATAGAAAGTTATCCCCAGACTGGCCGAGACCTGGAGATTGAGATCGCTAATATGTACCATTCGGGAAGCGGCTGAGAGCAGGCGGTTAAGCAAGAGCACGCTGTCGGCCATGTTAGCCTGGTTAAGCAGCACGGCGACAAACTCGTCACCGCCTATTCGGGCGAGGGTATCGCCTTCGCGCAGGACTTGCTGCATGTGCTCAGCCACTGCAATCAGCAACTGGTCGCCAGCTTTATGCCCGTAGTTATCGTTAATGGCCTTGAAGCCGTCCAGATCAATAAATACCACGGCCAGTGCGTGATTCTGGCGCTTGGTTTGAAGCATGCCCTGACGCAGACGATCGGCCAACAGGACACGGTTGGGCAGATTGGTCAGCGGATCGTAGTGAGCGATGTGCTCCAATTCGCTTTGGTGCTCCTTCAGCAAGGTGATATCGGAGATCATGGCTATGTAATGACTGGCTTTACCTTGGATATCGCGTACCACGCTGATGGTTTCCATCACCGCATACACTTCACCGTTTTTGCGCCGGTTCCAGACTTCGCCATACCAATGGCCTTTCACAATCAAACTGTTCCACAGTTCAGTGTAGAAGTCTTTGCCCTGACGGCCTGAACTGAGAAGGTGCGGATTCTGGCCGATTACGTCGTAACGACTGTAACTGGTGATACGAGTGAACGCTTCATTGACATTGACAATCGTGCCGTCAATGGTAGTAATCAAAATGCCTTCCCAGGCATGGTCAAAAACACTGGCAGCGAGACGAAGCTTTTCTTCAGCTTTTTTGCGCTCGGTAACATTTCGCGCTACCCCCAGTAAACCCTCCTTCACACCGCTTTGGTTTCGGTAGGGGCTGGCGTTATAGAGTACCTCGACATCAGCGCCTAAGCCCTGATTGATAGTGAGTGGAACTTCGACGACAAAGCCTTGGGTTAATGCTTCCTGGTTAGCGGCGAGCAGCTTCTCAGGCTCGACAAAATAGCGAGAGAAATCGCTGTCGACTAATTGGGCGCGGGATATACCGGTCATCTGCTCTGCCGCCTTGTTGACGGATATGATTTTACCCTCCAGGCTAAGGGTCACCATAAGATCCAGACTAGCCTCAATCAGGCTGCGGGTGTAATGCAGACTGGCTGCCAACTGTTGTTCTATTAGCTTACGGGCAGTTACATCACGTGCCGCCGCAAACACCCCGGCGACTTCGCCCTGCGGATTGCGGTAAATACTGGCGTTGTACAACACGTCTGTCACATTGCCGGAGACATGGCGAATAGCCAGCGGATAATCGATGACAGTGCCTTGTGATAATACCTTCTTAAGGCCTATCCGGGCTAAATCAGGTTCGGTAAAATAAGCAAAGACATCACTACCGATAAGTTGGTCGCGTTCGATGCCTATCACCGTTATGGTGGCCTCGTTCAAATCCATAATCTTGCCATCGACGCTGACTGTCACCAAGGGATCAAGACTTACTTCAAGCAGACTGCGGACATATTGATAGGCAGTATTGCTAATTTCCTCTACTTTTTTTCGCTCGCTTATGTCGGTGACCACCACACCCACACCCGGATTGTCTGCAAGGTTGATAACACTAAAGGAAAGTAGTACCGGTAGCTTGTTGCCCGTCTTGGTGTTTAAAGTGATTTCAGCTCGATTAGTGTTAATGTTGATATTTTTGAGCAGGTTTGTGAACAAAGCTTGGTCTTGATGCGCTACACAGCCAGCCAATGGCGAGTTGATGAGCTTTTCTATCGGAACTTGCAGTAGGTCAGCCAGTTGTTTGTTGCAATAAACGATCATGCCATCGGCTGTGAGGAAAGCCGCTCCCTCACTCATGGTTTCCACCAAGACGCGATAAGGATGCTCGTCCCCCTGCAAGGTGAAAATCTGCTCCCCTTCCGGACGAGAAATGACGAGGGCGTCCACTTCGCCGCTGTGAATGGCCTGCAGAGTTTCTTCGGCTTCTTCAAGGCGAAACCGGAGGGTTTCGATTTCGCTTAAGAGTTCCGAGCGGGTTCGGTTATCAGTTGCCAT
>CANNNN010000164.1 GCA_947506075.1 Methylococcaceae bacterium | reverse complement strand
CCGAGACTACCGCCGGAAAGCGTGTGCCATCCTTGCGGATATAAGTCAGCTCGTAAATATCCTCAATGCCACGCGAGGCCTTGAATACCAAAGCTTCAAAGCCCGGGGTAATCCAAGTTCCAAATTCCTGGCTCAAGGCTTCGGCTCGTGCGATGACTTCCTGAGGATCGGAAATATCGGCCGGGGTGATCTTGTTCATGACGTCGGCAGCCGCATATCCGAGCATCTGTTCGGCGCCGACATTGAAAATTTGAATAACGCCGTTCGCGTCGGTGGCGATGCTCGAAAAATTGGCGCTGTTGAAAATAGCGCTCTGCAAGGCCCCTGTTTTTAGCAGCGCCTCTTGGCGGCATAGCTCGAAAGCACGATCCATAGTAGCTTCATGGCCATAGGAAGTACTGGTATCTGTTGTTTTTTCAGGCATATATTTACTAGCTTTAATTTGAATAATGCAAGGATTGGCGGCTGCTAATTTTAGCCGCGATAGGTATCAAATTAGATCGCGTAAATCGAGTCTGGCCGCAGTGTCGTTATAAATATTGATGATCCATTGTCGATAGATGTTCCGTTAGCAAAATCTCACCTGCCACCCTCTGATCTTCCCTGCAGTGTCGCCACACATCATCCTGAATCCAGGTGTAAAATTCATTTGCCGGCATCGGTTTGGCGATGAAATAGCCCTGAGCAATGTCACAACCCATGATTGCCAGGGCAGTATATTGCTGAGCCGTTTCTACCCCTTCGGCGACAATTTCCCGCGAAAACGTTTTAGCCAGTGCAATAATCCCGACAACCATCCCATAAGAAGCTTCATCGATTAACATGTCGCGCACAAAAGATTGATCAATCTTGATGGTGCCGGCCGGTAATTTACATAAATAAGCCAACGAAGAATAACCCGTGCCAAAATCATCCAACGCAAAATTTACGCCCAAATTGTGACCCGCCTCTATGGTTTTAATCGCCGAATCAAGATGTTCCAAGGCAGTCGTCTCCAAAATTTCTATCTGTATTGCACCGTTCGAAAATTCAGGATATTGATCCAGTTGTTGCTGGAAATTTACTATGAACCCAGGTTGTTGCAAATGATTTGCGGAAATATTGATAGACAGTTCGAGTGTCAGTCCCAGCTTATACCATAGGCCCTGTTGCGCCAGCGCTGCTGCAATGACCCATTCACCCAGGATGATTTCCAAATCGGTTTGTTCAATCTGCGGCAGAAAATGCGCAGGCGACAGCAGCCCCCGTTCAGGATGCCGCCAGCGGATCAAGGCTTCAGCACCGATGACAGTATCGTTATTGAAATTAATTTTGGGCTGATAGAAAAGCTCAAACTCGCTCTGCTCTATGCCTTGCCGGATACGTTGCAGCTCACTGTTCATGCTGCGCATGCGCAGATCTTCGTCCACATCAAAGAATTGATAACGATTTTTACCTGACACTTTCGCGGCACACATGGCCTGGTGGGCGTGCCGTAACAACATATCAGGCTCATCATTATCATGCGGATACAGCGTCACCCCGACGCTAGCGGTAATCCTGCAACTGTTATCATTAATGTTGATGTCTTTCGCAATCGACTCCAACACTTGTTTCAGTCGTACGGAGTATTCCCGTATAGTATGTATGCCTCGGAACAACAGTACAAATTCGTCGCCACCCACGCGAGCAACCATATCCATTTCACCTAGCACCCGACTGATGCGTTGTGCGCATTCAATCAATACCGCATCGCCCGCCGTCGTTCCCAGGGTATCGTTTATCAGCTTGAAGCCGTCGAGATCGAAATAACAGATGGCCAGCGAACTTTTCTGACTATCGCATTCTGAAATCACCTGCTTGAGCTTCTCGTCGAATAACAGGCGATTGGGCAGACCGGTCAATGCATCGTAATTAGCCACCTGTGTCAGGTCTTTTTGATGTTTTTCAAGCAGTGTCATACTGCTAAATACGCCCAAATAATGTTCGGGCTTGCCTTGCTCATCATTTATCAAGGTCACCGAAAGCCATTCCAACATTTTATCGCCATTTTTTTTATAATTGACGATTTCACCCTGCCATTGATCATTGCCGTTAAGGCTCTGCCACATGCTGGTATCCGAGCCCTGAACCTTAAAATTCTGCAAGCCCATCTTATTATCCAGCACATCAAGGCATGAGTAACCGGTGATTTTTTTAAAGCCAGGATTGACATCCAATATCCTGCCTTGTAAATCAGCGATCACGATGCCTTCCACCGGATTTTCGAAGACTTTGGCCAGTAAGCGCAAGCGGGTCTGCGCCTGCTGGTTTTCGGTGATATCAACACCCAGACTTAGCACGGCAATGACCTTGCCATGGGCGTCAAAGAGTGGCGTTAACCGGATCTCCAGCAAGCGTCTCTTACCCTTGATACCCACGGCATGCACTTGCAGCTGTTGATTTATACCGGTCAACGCTATCTGAGTAGCCAGGCGGTAGCTGTCTTGCTCTTGTTCATCGATAAAGTCGCTGGGGTCTTGCTGATTAGCCTGGTGCAGGTTTTGACATTCTTGCAGCTCCAGACTGACTTTGTTCAGCAACAACCATTGATGATCCGGCGACAATATCGAAACCGCCAGGGGGGCGTTCTCAATCATGCTCGTCAGGAAACCCAGGGTTTCTTTGATGTTTTTTCGGGAGCGTACAAGCTCAATATGGGCTTTTACCCGCAATTGGGTGACCAAGCGGTTTATAGGCTTGGTGATGTAATCGACTGCCCCCAGGTCAAAGCCGGTGCTTTCTGATTGGGAACCTGCCGCTGTAACAAAAATCACCGGTATGTCTTTAGTTTCCGGTTTGTCCTTAAGTTGCTTGCATACTTCAAACCCATCCAGGTCCGGCATCATGATATCCAGCAATATTAAATCAGGCTGTGGGTCTCGCCGGGCAATATCAATCGCTGTGTTACCATCAGTAGCCACCTTGATCAGGTAGTCGCTATTAAGCAGCGCCGCGAGCACTTCGATATTAATGGGTTCGTCATCAACGATCAGTACTACGGGTTTAGTTGAAACCGAAAAAATCATGTTGCGTCTCCTAGCACGGATCTGATAATTTTTGCCAAAATACGCCTGGCTTCTGGATAATCGAAATGCATCAGACTGTTCAATAACGTTTGATATAATTGGGCTTGATTGCCGCCTAGTGCGGGTTCGATTTTTTCTAGTAAGTCACTACTGATATAGGCGTTCTCAAGCAATAGGGCATCCAGTTCCAATAATAATTGACTGGCATTCTGAGGCAACATTACGCTGATCTGTTGACTGTCACTACTGCGTTTATCTAAAAAATCAGTGATGGCTTTCATGGTCTCGGCAAAAATGGACTGCCATCTATCCCAAGTTTCATGCTCAAAACGTTTTCTTTTAAAGGCTGACTTTCGGCTGGAAGCTAATGTTTCACTATTCGCCACAAAACCCTCTTTGAACATCGCCTGTTTAAGCTGTTGATCCAGTTCTTCCGAAATATCATAAAGCCGGATTGCGCCAATATTTCCGGCAACACCTTTCATTTTGTGCAAGTGCATCTCTGCATCATAAAGTTCGCCTTTATTCAGGCTGGCTGATAATTCATCGCTAAAAGTCGAGTAATCCTCCTTGAACATACCAAGAACATAGCTTAATTGTGCGTAATCCTCATCAAGCACAGAAAGGATTTCGCGCAAATCAAAACCCGGGATCTGTACACTGGCCGGAGCTTGTTCGACTATCAGACTTGTATTTTCAATGGGTCTTACGTCTTCATGTTTAGGCGTCTGGAGTGCATTCAGTAAATGCGTGGGCAGCACCGGTTTGTTGATCAGTGCTTTAGGCTTTACGGACAAACCCAGCGTTTGCAAAGAGTCCTGATAATGACTGTTAACCAGCAAAATAATTTCCGGGCTATGCAGCTTTGAACTTTCGATTAACTGAACAAGTTGCGAACCCTCTGTTTGCCAAAGTCCACCCTCCAGCAGCAGTAAATCGAAAGGCCGTGCGTATTCGAAGGCTTGCTGTATTTCGATAATGGCTTGTGAAATTGATAAAGCCTGGTTAACCTTACATTTCCATTCTTGCAAGTAATGCTGTAGCACGGCACAGGAAGTCGGATTATCATCAATCACCAATACCCGCAACCCAGACTGTAGCGTTGTATTTGATACACTTTCCAGTTCGGATTCGCCGCGCAGTGCCAAGGTGAATTCAAACGTGCTGCCCTCCCCTAATTTGCTGGATACATTGATAGTCCCGCCCATCAGGTTAACCAACTGCTGACAAATCGCCAGTCCTAATCCGGTTCCGGAAAATTTACGCGAGATTGATACATCCGCCTGAGTAAAGGCCTCGAACAACCACTCAACGTCTTCGGTGGAAATACCGATGCCGGTATCGCGCACGGTAAAACGTACTGCTGGCGGACTATGATGAGCTGCAACTTCGACTGTCAGCTGAATTTCGCCCTGCTCGGTAAATTTAATCGCATTGCCAATCAGTTTGATCAAAACTTGCCGGATGCGCTGCACGTCCCCGCACATGACACGAGGCACTGAGTGATCAATTCTTATAAACAATTGCATCTGTTTATGTTCAATTGAACGTACAAACAGATCAGCAAGCCCCTGCATCAGCTCTTCGATCGAAAATTCACGGTCTACAATTTCGATTTTCCCTGCATCGCAATTGGAAAAATCAAGAATGTCATTGACGATCAGCAGCAAGGATTGTGAAGACTGCTGGATTTGAGTCAGATAACGTTTCTGCTTATGGTAACTTGTGCCGTCTTGCGCCAACTCAGTCAGCCCTCTAATCGCATTGAGGGGGGTGCGCAGTTCATGACTCATATTGGCTAAAAAAGCCCCTTTGGCATAGTTGGCCTGTTCAGCCTGCTCTTTCGCATCCACCAGCTGCTGTTCAGCCGCTTGTAATTGAGCCCCAGTCAACAACATTTGCTCGACCGTCGATTTAAACTCATTGACCTTGTAGTCCGGCGCATCAGGCTTAAAATTGCCCTCGCCAATCTGCATGGCCATGTTCTGTATGCCTCGCAGTGGATCGGATATTTCATAACTTAAACGTTTGGACCGCTGATACAAAAAACCAAAAAACAAGACATAGAAAAAAAGCAGGCTGCCAATCAAATACCAGCCAATTCGGGTCAAATGTTCCGACAATTCTGTTGCGGGCTTGAAAATTTCATTTTGGGGAGCGAACACCACCAATCTCCAGCCGGTACTGGCCAGTTTTTTACTAGCGACCAGATAAGGTTCGCTAAAATCAACAACAGCTGCACTGGTTTGGTCATTCGCCAGGGCGTCCACCAGCTGGTGCATATCAGGGCGGTGATAGATATTAAAATCATCCGGCTTGAAGGTTTGCAGACGGATGGCTTGATCGTAATGATGTGCCGTCAGTTCATGCAAGCCAAACACTTTTTCAGCCTGATCCGGAACGGCCAATAACATGCCGTCCTTGTTAATCAGCACCGCAAAACCCTGCCAGGGAATCGGCAATGCCAGCACCTGCTTGATAATCACATCAAGCGTAATGTCGAGACCGACAACCCCCTCAAGAAAGTCACCGTTATACACCGGCGAAATGGAGGAGACCATCCAGCCCTGACCGGCGGGGTCCAGGTAGGCGTCTATCCAGCGTGTATTACGTTCAGGATTGTGGTTGGCATCCGCTTCGTAATAAAAGCTGTAAGACGGAATATTCATCTTTGGCGGATATTGGCTTAAGACATCAATATAAGGCCAAATTCTGTTCAGTGAGTCGTAACTGTTAAAGTAAGCCTGAACCGTCAAAGGATTGATGTCGACAATACCCTGTAAGAGCGAATCGAGGCCTGCAGTTTGGGCGATTTTTTGTTTTTTTGCCGAATCAATTTTAACGAAACCGCTAAAAAATACCGCCGCTCCGCCATCATTGGTAGGGCTATACAATACGCCCTCATTCGTTACCTGATAACGGTTTGATGACTCGGGATTTTGATCCAGTGGCCGCTTAAGCACATCCTGGGTTTCTTGTCGGAGTAGTTCGGTCAGTTGCGT
>CANNNN010000163.1 GCA_947506075.1 Methylococcaceae bacterium | reverse complement strand
TTGGCATTACCCGTCGAATACAGCAAGTTAACAGCGGGGAAAATGCCGGCGGCAATGATGAGTCCATTGATGAACAGGATGATGATCAGTATCAGTTTATAGTACAGCTGTATTTTCAATTTCATTTCCAGTCTGATAGCCTCTCATATAATGTTTGCTGTAGCGCTCTTGCAATTGGGCTAGCGGTAATAACACGAATAAATCCATGCAATTAAAGTCCTTATCCCAGTAAGGTTCGCCGCAGACCACGGCTCCGAAACGAAAATAAGCCTTCAGTAACGGTGGTATGCCTGATTCGTCGCGCGTACATCTTAACGCTTGGGGCACTGGAATGCTGGGCTTGACTTGTAGCGAGGCGGATGCAATATTGACGGCGTCAATATTCCGATAAACCGCATCGATTGCAAATCCGCTTGGGCCTGGGGTGATACTTGCGCAGCCGAGTAAATAATCAAAATGGCCTTCAAGCGCGTATTGAACCAGCGCAGACCAAAGCGTTGTTAAAACAGCGCCGCCGCGATAGTCAGGGTCAACGCAAGTTCGGCCTATTTCCAGGAAGCGCCCAGGCAAGGTTAATACCTGATCCAGGTTAAATTCACTCTGAGAATAAAACTGCCCCAGATGTTCTGCCTGATCTTGACTCAGTAAACGTGTGTAGCCGACTATTTTCTTGTTGATGTTGTCATAAACTATTAAATGATCGCAATAGCTATCGACTTCGTCATAATCGAGGCCTTCGGCTTCGGTCTTAAGTTTTGCGCCCATTTCCTTGCTAAATACACGGTAACGCAAGGCCTGTGCCTCTTTTATTAGCGCCGGTGACTCTGCAATAAAGCATTCCAATCGTTTGGCTGGCTTGAATTGTATATCTGCATCAATTTTTTTCATGAGTATCTACAGTGTTTTTAAAGATGCGCATACGATAATGAATAAATATGTCAGTTTCATGTCGAATTGATGAACATAAAATGACAGAATGGTTAAGATTTGATGACAAGCCAGGCGATTTTTTTAAGTTACAATACGTAGGTCCACATTATTTCCATTAATAATCAGGAGTTTTTAAATGAACACGACCCAAGAAGCACGCCCTCCCTGCCCACCGTTTACCCGTGAGACGGCCATCCAGAAAGTGCGTATGGCCGAAGATGGCTGGAATAATCGAGATCCGGAACGCGTCGCACTGGCCTACACGATTGACAGTCAGTGGCGAAACCGTGTCGAATTTCCGGTAGGTCGGGAGCAAATTATTGCGTTCCTTGCCCGGAAATGGGCTAAAGAACATGAATATCGTTTAATAAAAGAGCTCTGGGCCTATGAAGGCAACCTAATAGCAGTCCGATTTGCCTACGAGTGGCACAATGACAATGGCGAGTGGTTCCGTTCTTATGGCAATGAAAACTGGGAATTTAACCAGGACGGTTTGATGCAGTATCGCCACGCGAGCATCAATGATCTGCCGATTAAAGAAACTGAGCGGAAATTTCATTGGCCGCAGGGGCGTCGCCCCGACGATCATCCCGGTTTGAGTGACTTGGGTTTGTGAGCATCGACAGTAAAAACGGTATTTTATTCAGTCGTCAGAAACGCTAGGGAGACTCATATTGGAGTGCTGGACATGGTAGGGACAAAAAAAATACTTCACGCCGGTCAAGGACGGCAATGCTGCATATGATGGACTTTCAGGTGCTGAAGGACAGTGTTTATTCCTCGCCGGCTTTTGTGATTGATGAAACAAAAATTATCCAGGCGTTGGCGCTGTTAGCCGAGCTTAGAACTCAGAGCGGCTGCAAGGTTTTATATTCGATCAAAGCCTTGCCCTTTTCTGCCGTCATGGACATAGCGAAACCCTTTGTTGATGGCTTTGCGGTCAGTTCCTTATTTGAAGCGCGGCTGGCCGACGAGGTGCTCCGGCAGGGCTCGGCACAGGTTTTTGCCGGGCAGGGTAGTATTCATTTGACCACGCCCGGCATCAGGCCGGATGAACTGGAGGAGTTGAGTTTATTGTGCTCGCATATCAGTTTTAATTCCCTGACCCAATATCAGCGCCATGCTGAGGCGGCTCAGACCCAGGCTTCTATCGGCTTAAGGGTTAATCCTAAACTGTCCTTTCTGGTTGATGATCGATTTAATCCGTGTCGGCAACATTCAAAGCTGGGTGTAGCTATCGAGAAATTGAGCTATCTGGACCACATTCAGGGCTTGCATGTACACACTGCTTTTTCGGCAATCGATTTCGCGCCGTTAATTAAAACTATTGACAAACTTCAGCGGCATTTCGGCATTGGCCTGGCTGAACTTCAGTGGCTGAATATCGGCGGTGGTTATTTGTTCGGCCAAATCGAGGATCATCGTCCGTTTGTAGAGTTGGTGAAAAAACTAAACAACGATTTTGGTCTTGAGGTTTATATTGAACCGGGCAAAGCCGTTGTCGGTCAAGCCGGGTATTTACTGGCCACGGTGCTGGATAGTTTTGTCAGCGATGGACTAACCATCATCATACTGGATACTTCGGTTAATCATAATCCCGAGGTGTTTGAATATCAGCGCCAACCAGAATTGCACGAACATGTTCCGGATGGGGACTATACGGCCATGCTGGTGGGCTCAACCTGTTTGGCCGGCGACGTGTTCGGCACTTATAGATTTAAACAGCCGTTGGCAGTGGGCGATCAAGTGGTTTTTAAAAATGTCGGGGCTTACAGCCTGGTTAAGTCGAACCGGTTTAATGGCTATAATCTGCCGGATATTTACCTTAGCAATTCCCTGAGGGTAAAAAAAATGAAACACTACGATTATCAAGATTTTCGTCGGCAATGGCTGGCTGATTAATCCTGAACATGCAGTTGAGCCAAGAATAAGTCCGGATTTTCATAGTAGACGGATGAGTAACGGGGGGGCAGCCCCTTTACTCACATAAGGTATATTGCCGAAGTTATAAACGTCTCGATTGGGGTGTTTCTCGGTGTGAATCAGTGGCTAGAAGGTTTTTAGGATAATCAGCCTCAGCTATGTTCCATTAAAATGACCGGTAGAACTTGCCTGAGACTAAGTTGAAACCTATAATCGAACATTTTTTTAACCGGCGGCAGCTTGCGGCCTAAGTATACCTCCTAATAAATAAAAGCAATGACTAGCCACATTATGCCGACCTATGGACGATTGCCTGTTACCTTCGAACGCGGCGAGGGCGCTTGGTTGTTTGACCAAAACAATGAGCGCTATCTGGATGCGCTATCCGGTATAGCGGTGTGCAGTTTGGGTCATGCTCACCCCGCCGTGCACCAAGCCATCTGCAAACAAAGCGAAAAGCTTTTGCATACCTCGAACCTGTACGGTATCGCCGTTCAGGAGCAGTTGGCCGACCGGTTGACCGAAAAAAGCGGCATGGATAATGTATTTTTTTGTAATTCCGGTGCAGAAGCTAATGAAGCGGCGATCAAATTGGCGCGTAAATACGGTCACGAACGAGGTATAGAAAATCCTGCGATCATCGTCATGGAAAAAAGTTTTCATGGTCGTACGCTGGCAACGCTCAGTGCTACCGGCAACGCTAAAATACAACAAGGTTTTGGGCCGTTGGTTTCAGGCTTTGTCCGTGTACCTTACAACGACATAGCCGCAATCGAGCAAGTGATTTCGGCGCATGACAATATCGTCGCCGTGTTGGTTGAGCCGATACAGGGTGAGGGCGGAGTCAATATTCCGGCTGCGGATTATCTTAATCAAATCCGCAAGTTGTGCGATCAACATAAGCTGCTGATGATGCTCGATGAAATCCAAACCGGCGTAGGCCGTACCGGCAAATTTCTGGCCTACCAGCACAACTCGATATTGCCTGATGTCTGTACCTTGGCCAAGGCTTTGGGCAACGGCGTACCGATAGGCGCCTGTCTTGCTCGCGGTAAGGCTGCTACCGTTTTATCGGCCGGCAATCACGGCTCGACCTTTGGCGGTAATGCGTTGGCCTGTAGCGCCGCGTTAGCCGTACTGGCGACACTGGATGCTGAAAATCTGATCGAACAGGCAGCCCAAAAAGGCGACGCGATCTGTGCGGGTTTTAACAAACAGTTACAGGGTAATGTACATGTCGTCGATATTCGTCATAAGGGCCTGATGATCGGCATCGAACTCGACAGACCCTGTGCCGAGTTAGTGCAGGCCGCGTTGCAACAGAAGCTGTTGATTAACGTTACCAATGAAAAAACCATACGTTTGCTACCGCCGTTAATTATCGATGAGCTGCAAATTGCGCAACTTGTAACAACCTTATCGGCTCTTATTCATAAGCATACTGAAACGCCCTATGCATCCTAGACATTTTATCAGCCTGCTGGATTTATCCGGCGACGAGTTTCGTCGCTTGATCAACAGAGGCATTGTTCTAAAAAATAACCGTGATCCTGATTACCAGCCCTTAAAAGGCCAGGTGTTGGCGATGATTTTTGAAAAATCATCGACGCGCACACGCATTTCATTCGAAGCCGGCATGAGTCACTTTGGCGGCAACGCATTATTTTTATCGCCCCGAGACACCCAGTTGGGTCGAGGAGAGCCGCTGCAAGACAGTGCAAGGGTTATTTCCAGCATGGTTGACGGGATCATGCTCAGAACCGACAAGCATGAAACGGTGACCACTTTCGCTCAACATTCCAGCGTTCCGGTCATCAATGGCTTGACTGATTTGCTGCATCCCTGCCAATTGCTGGCCGACATGCAGACCTATTTTGAACATCGTGGGGACATCCAGGGCAAAACCGTAACCTGGATCGGTGACGGTAATAATATGTGTCACTCGTATATCCATGCGGCAACAGTGCTGGATTTTAACTTGAATATTGCCAGTCCAGCGGCTTATCAACCGTCAAAAGAAATAGTGGACCTAGCAGGAGAGCGTATCCGGTTTTTCGATACGCCGCTGGCTGCCGCTCGGAATTCTGCGCTGATCGTCACCGATGTCTGGGCCAGCATGGGCCAGGAACAGGAGCAACAAGAACGCGAACTGGCTTTTAGAGATTATCAGGTCAATGCCGAGATCATGAAGGCAGCGAACAGCGATGCGCTGTTTATGCACTGTTTGCCCGCTCATCGAGGTGAAGAAGTGACAGCCGATGTGATAGACGGCATTCAAAGCGTAATCTTCGATGAAGCTGAAAACCGGCTGCATGCACAAAAGGCCTTACTGGAATTTCTGTTGTGCAAAAAATCGCGTTAGAATTTACCATCAAACGACCAACCCAAGAGATACATGTGAAAAAAATACTCACCTCGGTTTTTATCCTACTGGTAACGTTGAGTTCAGCTCAGGCTGAGACTGTTTATGTTACCGATAATCTGAATTTATCACTCAGGAGTGAAGAAAATAACACCAGTAAGGTTGTAAAACTGCTTCCGACCGGCACCCCGCTTACGATACTGGAACTAAACAAAAGTACCGGTTTTGCTCGCGTCCAGCTACGTGACGGTACAGAGGGCTATATGCCGATACGCAATACCATGAAGGAGCCGCCCAGTCGCGCTCAACTGGAGGTCGCGAACAAAAATCAGGCCTCGTTGGAGGCTGAAAATGCCGCGATCAAGGCAGAGCTGAGCACCATAAAAGATTCCATCACGCCGGGCTCGACGCTTGAACAATCTCTGGCCAGAGAACGGGATATGTTAAGCAGGGAACTTAGCGAGCTGAAAAAAACCGCTGCCAGCACCGTGGAACTAAAAAACCAGCGCGACGAATTACAGGAGCGCGTGGTTAATGTTGAACGGGAATTGCAACAATACAAGCTTGAAAATCAGGCCTTGCAAGACACCACTAACCAGGACTGGTTTTTATACGGCGGCTTGCTTGCGCTGATTGGTGTTATTTTAGGATTTATCTTGCCTAAACTCAGCTGGCGCCGTAGCCGGACCAGCAGTTGGGATACGTTTTAATTCATTTAGGCGAGGCTAAGGACGAAAGGCTAAAAGAGCCTGCTTTCCTTTTGCCTTTTGCCTTTTGCCTTTTGCCCTTAGCCTTACTTTGAATCATGAGTGATAAAAATACCCGCACGTTTTCATCTTTGGTCGTTGACGGCATGGAGCGCGCCCCTAGCCGCGCGATGTTGCACGCCGTCGGTTTTAACAATGAAGACTTTAAAAAACCACAAATAGGCATCGCGTCGACCTGGAGTATG
>CANNNN010000162.1 GCA_947506075.1 Methylococcaceae bacterium | reverse complement strand
CCTTGATCACTTGCGGCTCGAAAATGGGATGGGTTGAATATTCATCGATTTTAAAGCTACTCACTGTAATCACTAAATTTTGCGCCTGCTCTTCCAGTGACTCCGCTGCGGCTGCCGCTTGTTCGACTAACGCCGCATTTTGCTGAGTTACATCATCCATTTGGGTGATGGCTTGATTGACTTGTTCGATACCGGAGGTTTGTTCAATAGAGGCAGCACTGATTTCTGCCATCATTCGGGTAACGCCATGGACCGCGTTAACGATTTCTTCCATGGTTAAGCCAGCCTGAGCCGCCAGTTTAGTGCCGTCTGCAACCTTGTCTACCGAGTCGCCTATCAGGCTTTTAATCTCTCCAGCCGCAGCGGCAGCACGCTGGGCAAGGTTGCGAACTTCTACGGCCACCACCGCAAAGCCTCGTCCTTGTTCACCGGCCCTAGCGGCTTCTACTGCGGCGTTTAGCGCGAGTATGTTGGTTTGAAATGCGATATCATCGATCACTGAGATAATATCGACAATCTTGCGGGACGCGGTGTTGATGTCGTCCATTGTCGTTACCACCTCGCTAACCACTTTAACGCCTTTCCCCGCGATGTCTGAGGCGCCGACAGCCAGTTCGTTGGCCTGTTTGGCATTGGCGGTATTGGCTTGAACCGTTGAAGTTAGCTCTTCCATGCTGGCAGCGGTTTGTTCCAGACTGGCGGCTTGCTCTTCGGTGCGGTGCGACAAATCATTGTTGCCGGCCGCAATTTCTTTAGCACCGGTGTTAATGTTGTTGGTGGCATCTTTGATGTTATTAACAATTTCTTGAAGTTTATCGACGGTAGCATTGGCGTCATCTTTGAGCTGCCCAAACGTACCTGAATAGTCATTGGTGATTTTTTCTGTTAAATCCCCACGGGATAAAGCGCCAAGTACCCGGACGACTTCATTAAGACCGGTTTCACTGGTGCACAACAATTGATTCAGGCCTTCACCCAGTTCGCGAAAAAAACCTTGTTTACCGGCTAAATTAAAGCGTTTAGAAAAAGTACCACAGGCTGCTGCTGCCACAATCATTTCTACCTCTTTTTCCACGGCGACTTCGGCCGTTCGATCCTGCCATTCAGCTACGGCACCCAGTCGCTGCCCCTGTTCATTGATGACCGGACTAGCCGTCACTACCATGGAATGACCGCCAATAGTCATACTGGCGGTGTAAGCGTTGCTTAAGTTCGCCAGTAATTGCGCCTGATGCGGAGGCTTTTCGTGGAAACTGTCGATATTGGTGCCAATCAATGATGTAGCCGAGAAATCCGGTAAATGTTTCCTGATGTCTGTTTCAGCCTTACTAAGAAGTTCGACTACTGATTTGTTAACGTAAATAATGTTCCGAGCGTTATCGGCAATCATTACGCCGGTACTGACGTTATCCAGGCCAATTTTGATGCGCAAGTTTTCATTGGAAATACGTTTAGCTTCCGCCGTATCGAAACCTATTTTAAGCTGCATTAATTTGATTGTTTCCATCAACTTGCCGATTTCGTCCTGTCGATCGATAACAATAGCATTCTTATAGTTGCCATAGGCTATATGATAAAGGTGGTTAATGCTGGCATCAAGCGGGTGTAAAATGGAGCGAATCAGGGTTAGTCCAAACCATAGAGCTAAAATAATGCCCGTCGCGATTAGGCCGGCACTAATCTTCAGTGTGCTGGTGTAGCGTAATTGCGCAGCATCAAACTCCTGTTTGGCAACGTCTATCTGCAACTGTAAAAGATTCTGAATGCCAACACCGACAGGTTCATAGAGAGGTCGAATCTTGTTAACTATTATAGTGTTAGCCTGAGACATATTATTGTCGCGTAATGCTGCTATGGCAGGTTCCAAACCTTCGGATACGAAACGTTTTTTGCCTTCGGTAAACCGCTCTGCTAGTTTCGTTTCCTCTGGGGTAAGATAAGTTGCGATGTACATGGCCCAAGTCTTGTCGATTTCTTGAATGTTTTCGCTAACCTCGTTTATGTTTTTTTGAATCGCTTCGGTTGTTAAATCGTTAAGGCTCGCAGTAATGCTTAGCCGGTTAATCAATAGCAGCTTTTGGATGGTTGCAAGCTGGTTCATTGGAATCGTGCGATCTTCATAGACCGTTCGTAGACCATCATTGGATTCGCTTATACCTAGTAAACCCAACCCGCCAATGATCAGCATCATAAGAGACAAAAAACCGATAATGAAGGTCAGGCGAGTTTTAATGCTTAGATGGGTGAATATATTTAATTTCCCAAGAAGAGTCGATTTTATGACCTTGCCATCTTTAATCTTTAGATTACCCGCCTTGCCTGCAAGAAATAACCGATAAGCTGCCGATGCATCCTCGATTTGCTGAGGGCTAGGTTTATTACGCAGTGACAAATAGCCAGCTAATTGGCCGTTTTCGTAGATAGGTGTGGCATTAGTTAACACCCAGTAATAATCGCCGTTTTTACAACGATTTTTAACTACCCCTGTCCATGTCAAACCTGCTTGTACCGCTCGCCACATATCCTCGAACACTTCCGTCGGCATGTCTGGATGGCGAACTATATTGTGGGATGCACCGATCAGTTCTTCTTTGCTAAAGCCACTAATTCGAATAAAGTCTTCGTTGGCATAGGTAATTGTTCCAGATAAGTCGGTTTTTGAAACAAGAGAGTCATGCTTAGTTAAGCTATATTCCGTGTCGTTTACTGGCATATTGATCTTCATCGCGCATTCCTTTTTTGTGAGCATTAATTGATAAACAGATTAGGTGAACTAATCTCAAGCGAGTGGCATTGGCGCGTGTTAAACCGAACTTTTTAAAGAGGATTGGAGCACTTTAAGCTCCTAATTTTTTTGTTAATAGTGTGTTGAATGCGAGCCTGTTTCCAGATCGCTAGCAATCGTCAATGGACATTAATATATAGCGTGTTCATTTAGTAGCATTTCAAACTCTGCGACAGGCACTGGCTTGCTAAACAAATAGCCTTGATAGGTGAGGCAGCCTAAACGTTCCAGGCAAGCGCGCTGTTCTTCGGTCTCGACACCCTCGGCTATCACGTTCAGTCTAAGGTTGTGGGCCATACCGATGATGGTCTGGATGATCGCGGCATCGTTCGGATCTGTGATCAGGTCGCGCACGAAGGATTGGTCGATTTTCAATTGTGAAAGCGGTAGTTTCTTCAGGTAACTTAGCGAAGAGTAGCCGGTGCCAAAATCATCCATCGAGAACCGGATGCCCAGTAATTTTAAGGTCTCCATTTTTTCGATGGTTTCAGCGACATTGTGCATGACCAGACTCTCAGTCAGCTCCAGCTTGAGTAATTTTGCATTGGCACCTGTTTGCACCAATATCTTACACACCTGTTTAACGAAGTTAGCTTGGCTGAACTGACGCGCGCTGACATTGACTGCAAGCTGTAAATCTTGAGTCAGAGGTACATTCTCCCAAGCTTTAAGTTGCAGGCAGGCAGTGCGCAAGACCCAATCGCCAATCGGTAAGATCAGTCCGGTTTCCTCTGCAATCGGGATGAAGTCGGCCGGGGAAATAAAGCCGAGCTGTGGATGGTTCCAGCGCAACAGCACTTCTGCGCCGATTATGCGGTATGTGCTGTCAATCTGAAGCTGATAATAAAGCTGTAGTTGCTCGTCGCTCAGTGCATTGCGTAAAGCTGATTCGAGGGTTACACGGGTTTCCAGTAAGATCTGCATGGCGGGATCGAAAAAACACAGCGTATTGCGTCCGTCATGTTTGGCTTTATACATCGCGGTATCGGCATATTTAAGCAGTTCTTCGCCGGTTAATTGGCTACCCGAGAACAGGCTGACGCCGATACTGGCAGAGCTATGAAGTTTGTGTCCCTCCAGCAGGCAAGGTTGATTGATTACTTTCAGGACTTTCTCACCGACGCCTTGGGCTTGCACAGCAGCTTTGCCTTCATTCTTGTTCAGATCTTCCAACAGGATGACGAACTCGTCGCCACCCAGGCGAGCTAAGGTATCCCCTTGACGGATACAGACTTTCAAGCGTTTCGCGACGTTACCGAGCAACTGGTCGCCAATCCCATGACCTTTGGTGTCGTTGACGGTCTTGAAGTTATCAAGATCGATCATCAGGATTGCGCCATAAAGACGGTTGCGGCCGCTCATGGTAATGGCCAGATCCAGGCGGTCGTTAAGCAATCTGCGATTAGGCAGATCGGTCAGGGGATCGTAAAAGGCCAGGCGATGGATGGCGGCTTCCGCATCCTTGTGCTCGCTAAGGTCGGTAAAGGCGCCGACATAATTGGTGACGTGCCCGACAGGGTCGGTCACGGCGGTGATGGTTAACCACTTGGGATAGATTTCACCATTTTTACGCCGATCCCAGACCTCGCCTTGCCAGTACTTTTCGGGTATCAATTTTTCCCACATAGCTTTATAAAATGCGTGATCATGACGACCGGACTTCAGTACAGCGGGCGTTTTTCCGATCACTTCTACGGGACTGTAACCGGTCAATCGGGTAAAAGCCTGATTGACCCGCAAAATATAGTTATTGGCATCGGTGATCATGATGCCTTCTTGCGCTTCTATGGTTATTGCTGCAATCCGCAAGTCATGCTCGGACAATCGACGCTCGGTGATGTCGCGACCTATCACCACCAGTCCCTTTCGTTCGCCATTATCTTTAAATAGAGGCGCCTTACGTATTTCGAATTCACGATAGTTACCCGCTTTATCAAGGACGATCTGTTCTGAAATATGTAGGCTACTGGTATTCCAGGCGGACTCGTCATCTATGACACATTTCTCGTACAGGCTACGCATAGACGGGCATAGCGTGACCAGTTCCTGATTGGTTTTACCTTGCCAGGCAATATCATGGAGATTGAATAGTTGCTTGGCGATTTCGTTGGCGATCAGGAAGCGGCCTTCACCATTTTTTAACAAGATAGCATCAGGGATTGCTTCTATTAGCGTAAAGAGTTGTTTAGTGAGCAGCTGGAGATTTCTTTCACTCTCTTGTAAGTCCAGTTCTGACTCTTTTCGCCGTTCAATCTCCTGCTCCAATTCTGCTGGTGAAGGCAGATGCAAGGCAAAAGGAATCAGCCGCACCAGACAAATAGCCGTGAAAATCGAGAGTACTGCCGTGATGGCTTTCAGAACCACATCGATCCAATACAGCGGTTGCCACAACAATACGATTGAGAATAGATGTGTAGTTCCACATGCCAAAATAAAAGCGGCAAACAACAAGAAAATTTTGCGAAATTGCAGGTCCTTACGACAATAGACAAAGTAAGCAAGGGCAAAAGGGATCGAATAATAGGCTAGCGCAATCATCACATCCGAGATAACGTAAGTCCAAAGTATGCTTGGCGTCCATTGAATACAAAAGCCATGCGGCATCCAGCCGTTCTCACCGGATAAATTAACGAGAAATTGTTCAAGCATAGTCATTGCTCAAGTTTGATGGGATTAAGGAAAGCAATGTTTTATTGCTTAGAGTGGCTAAACGTGCAAGGGGGGGGGCTTACAATAGATACGGGCGCTGCAAGCAAAACGGCAAAGTACCGATGATAGATCAGTGTGTAAAAATGGTGATCATAAAAACAAAGTGAAAGTTGACTGAACACACATGCCCCTTGCCTTTATGGCGATCTTCGTTTATTTCAATTAAATTATTTTGGAATCTTAAAGAAGCGGGGACTGGGCCTCAAGAATTCAGTGCCGGGGTCTGGGACAATATGAATTTATTTTGTCATTGGTAACGGTGCGTTATTTACTGAACTCTATTCCTAACTAGATAAATCAGTTGGAAAGACTGAGATAAATAAGGTGTTGACGTTTGACTTTTTAAATTGCTATGCCAAGAGCCCTACATCAATTAAGAATTTCTTTAGACTCATTTGTATCATGCCAACACTGATCATGAATATTTTTTATCTAATTTACACATCCAAAATGAGTATAAGAAAAATCCTACAACTCCACAATACGTATCAATACGTATGTGATGAAGCGAAAGCATTAGATTATTCGCAATTACTCCGAAATTCATTGGGTCATAAAACTTATAACGAATAAGGATAGATTGTGTGAGCAAAGCGAACCACAATCTTATCCGGTTGTTGGACAAGCCCGACGGTAATCGATGCTTAATATAAGCAAATATGTTTTTGGGTGTGT
>CANNNN010000161.1 GCA_947506075.1 Methylococcaceae bacterium | reverse complement strand
TGATGATTACATCATGTTCTGAACCATGATCATAATTGGTAATTGGTCCTCTAGTATCGTGAAATTTCCCGCTAAGGTGGACGCCATAGTAATAAACAGGCATGTACTATCATGATCCTTCAAAGGCTCTACAAAAGGCATCAGCATTAGTACTGCCGGGATGTTACTGACTTTGTTTTACAACAAGGCTGTCGTTGCGCTTAGAAAGACACCTGCTCCAAAAAATTTCGCTTTACAAACGGCCAATAAGACATTAAAAGGTTATTTTTATGGCTAGATTAATTGTAATTATGAAAATATCTAAATCTGTAGCAGATAAATCCTCGTCTGAGCTTGATTCAGGCAAAAACAAAGATGAAGTAGATCTTGATATTGAAAGCTTCGACTTAGGTTTGAGCAATGAATATACGGAGTTACCTAGTGAAGCCGAGATTGCTGCAAAAAAAGTGGCTGCACGCAGAAAAATTGAATTGTACTGGGAAAGAAAACGCTTGCAGGAGCAGCTCGGAGATTTTAATGCCGAGGATTTTGATTTTTAATGTATTCATCTTAATGCGTCAGTAAACAGGGATTTCGATGTTTTTGTCATATCCATAAATACGGCTACCAAAAATATAATCTCATGGTTCGCCCCCATTCAGGCGGCCAGCTAACCAGATTGCCCCGCAATACCTTGATAAAGACTGGCAGGGATGCAAGTAACGCTAAAATACGCAGCTATAGAGCATTTAGCTGTGTCATACAGCAGCAATCCACTCAAGTTCCATCAACATTGACCGGAAGATTAAGGCCGCAAAATGCTCGCAACATCATTTCAAGGTCGGATAGGCTGATTGCTGCTGCAAAGTTCTTTGCTTACTGTCTGTCAGTCAAACACAACATCCTTAGCGTGTTTATCGTAGGTGCACTGGTAACAGTATTAGTTGCAATCCCCGTCATGCTTTAGGGTATCACCACGAAATATTTCTACAATCCGTTAAACTCTTTATAATGACGCACACAAGGACTAAAAGGGCGTATCTCCATTCTATGACTAATTTGAATAACGAACTTTCTACACGATTGGATCAGCTGAACGCAAACAGCCGACAGCAACTGCTTTGCGGCGGACTTAAAGGGATAGAAAAGGAAAGTCTGCGCATAGCCAAAGACGGCTTTATCGCCCAAACTGCACACCCTAAAGCCTTAGGTTCTGCGCTGATGCATCCATACATCACCACGGATTATTCCGAATCCCTGATTGAGCTGATTACCCCGCCGTTTGTCGAAGTTAAAGACTCGCTCGACTATTTGCGCGACATACATCAGTTTGTTTATCAGCATCTGGATAATGAAATCCTGCTGGCCGCAAGTATGCCCTGCGGCATAGACGGCGAGCTAAGCATACCTATTGCCGAATACGGATCTTCCAACATCGGCAGGATGAAGCATGTCTACCGGCACGGTTTGTGGCATCGCTACGGCAGAACTATGCAGTCGATTGCCGGCATCCATTTTAATTATTCCGTGCCTGAAACTTTGTGGCCGGTTCTGCACCAACAGGAATATAGCCCACTGAGTCTGGAAGCATTCAAGGCCGAGGCTTATTTTGGTTTAATCAGGAATTTTCAGCGTATGGGCTGGTTGATTCTGTACTTGTTCGGGGCATCACCGGCTATCTGCAAAAGCTTCTTCAACAGTCGTCCGGCTTTAATGGCTCAATTTGATGAATTCGATAACGGCACGCTTTATCACCCTTACGCGACCTCGTTAAGGATGAGCGACATCGGCTACAAGAGTGAAAATCAGGCCAATCTGAAAATTGATTACAACTCAATAGACGGCTATGTCAACAGCTTGGGGGCGGCTATTGCCACGCCCTATGCCGACTACGAAAAAATTGGTATCCAGGTCGATGGACAATACCGCCAACTGAACAGCAATATCTTGCAGATTGAAAACGAGTTTTACAGCACGATCAGGCCTAAACAAATTACCGAATCCGGTGAAAAGCCGACCTTGGCGCTCAAGCGTCGCGGGGTTTGTTATGTGGAAATGCGTTCCCTTGATCTGGATGTGTTTAACCCTATCGGTATCGATGAAGATAAAGCCTATTTCATTGAAGCGCTGCTGCTCAGTTGTTTGCTGCAAGACAGCCCAAAAACCTCAGATCAGGAACATCAGGTTAATAATGCCAATCAATTGGCTGTTGCTCATTTTGGCAGAAAACCGGGTCTGGAACTTCAGAAAGGCCAGCAAAAAATGCCGTTGCAGGATTGGGCTACTGAAATACTTGTAGCTATGCAGCCGGTGTGCGTAATTCTTGATCAGGATGACGCAGACAAGCCTTACAGTTCGGCGCTGGCAAAACAGCAGTTGTTGATTAACAACCCTGATTTAACCGCCTCGGCACGCATACTGGAGCAAATGACCCGGCTTAAGCAACCGTTTGCCCGGTTCGCGCTAAATACCTCGGCAGAACATGCACAGGATTTTAAACTTAATAAACTGGATAAGCTCAAGACCCAGCAGTTTACTGAAATGGCCGCAAATTCCCATATCAAACAGCAAGAACTGGAAAGTCAACCGCAAATTCCGTTTGACGATTTCTTAGAGCAGTATTTTTCGCAAAACTGATTTTTACCTCATGACTACATTCAACATAGAACAATTACAAGCCGAGCTGGAACATAAATCCCCTCGCGTCATCCTGAAAAAAGCGCTGGAACAGTTCGATAATATTGCTATCTCTTTCAGCGGCGCGGAAGACGTGGTGTTGATCGATATGGCTTTGGCTATCAGAAAAGACATACGGGTATTTTCTTTGGATACCGGACGCTTGCATGCTGAAACCTATCGTTTTATAGAAAAAGTCAGGAAGCATTACCAAATCGAAATAGAATTGTTGACGCCGGATCGGGGTTTACTGGATGTCTTCGTTAAAAACAAAGGCTTGTTTAGCTTCTATGAAGACGGGCATCAGGAATGTTGCGGCATCCGCAAGGTCGAACCGCTAAGACGCAAACTGTCGCATCTGGATGCCTGGATTACTGGTCAACGCAAAGATCAAAGTCTCGATACCCGGCAAGCTGTGCCTGAAGTACAGATAGATGGCGCTTTTTCGACAGCAGAGCAGCAACTGGTTAAATTTAATCCGTTGCTTAACTGGAGTTCGGCGCAAGTCTGGGATTATATTGAAGCTTATCAGGTGCCTTATAATGACCTGCATGAAAAAGGCTATATCAGCATTGGCTGCGAACCCTGTACCCGTGCCGTATTGCCCAATCAGCATGAAAGGACTGGCCGCTGGTGGTGGGAGTCAGCAGCGAAAAAAGAATGCGGTTTGCATGCGGGGAACTTAAAAGAGTAATGTACGGCACTTAGGACTTTATGCTCGGTTCCCGGGCTCCAGTTTGGGAATTCAGTCTTGGATGCTGTAGCTTCCTGTTTGTTGTGCTGGCCCACGAAAAAAATTAAAACTAAGCCTATCGGGCAATAAATCATTCCCACTCTTCAACGTGGGAATGATTTATTGTAAACCCCTTTACTCATCGGTTTTCAGGCTCATCGCTTACCGCATTACCCCCGCCGCACAGGAATAATTATCCAATACCTGCACATAATTGGCGCGTTCATAAGCGCTGGGATCAATCGCGTGTTGCTGGCTGACGCTGCCTTTTAGTTGGCTGATCGATTCATAATCATGCTCGACCAGCCATTGTTCCATTTCGGTCAGCATTTCTGTTAAACGACTTGCGCCTTGTTTTAATAACACGCTGCACAGATGCACGACATCGGCTCCGGCCAGCAGTGCCTTCAACACATCCGGGGTTTGATGAAAACCGCCAGTGACCGCCAGCGACAGCCGAGTCCGGCCATACAATAAAGCCGTCCAGCGTATGCGTAACAAGGCTTCCGAGGCGGTTGATAGTTCCAGTTTGGGCACCACTTCCAGCGTTTCCAGATCAATATCGGGCTGATAAAAACGGTTGAATAACGCCAGGCCGTCGGCTCCGGCGGCTTCCAGGCGTTTGGCAAAATGGATGGGTGAACTGAACTGGGACGAGAGCTTCATGACAATAGGCAAACTGACGTGCTGTTTTAATTCCCGCAATATATCCAGATAGCGGTTCTCGACATCAATACTGCTTTCCTCGGCATTGGCGGCCAGATGATAGATGTTCAGCTCCAGCGCGTCCGCACCCGCCTGTTGCAGTTGCTTGCCGTATTCGACCCAGCCGCTCAAGGACGTACCGTTCAAGCTGGCGATGACCGGTATTTCTAGCGCAGCTTTCAGTTTTTGCAGGTGCTCCAGATACTGTTCCTGATAGGTTTGAATGCTTATTGGCATCGGATGGAAGGAGTCCGCCTCGCCATGACCTATTGCCTGTTGATAAAAAAACCGTTCCATTTGCTGTTCTTCGGCTTCTATCTTTTCCTCGAACAGCGAATACATGACCAGCGCCGATGCGCCGGCATCCTCCAGTCGGCGCGCACTGTCAACATCCTTGCTCAACGGCGATGCCGACGGCACCAAGGGATTAGCCAGCTTCAAGCCCAGGTAGTTAGTCGATAAATCAATCATGGTTGGTCTCCTTCGCGCTGTCGGATTTAAGTTGAGCCTTCACCGCTGAAACGCTGGTGGTTTCGCTCCACTCCAGTTCTGACAGTTGCTTGTAATAGTGATAGCGATTTTTAACATCTTTTTGCGCCTGTTCCAGAAAACCCTCGGCCGCTTCGGGATTGGTTTGCCACAGCATGCTAAAACGCGTTTCGGTTTTTACGAAATCGCGGTAAGGGATGGACGGTTCAGCAGAGTCTAGCTTCATCGGGTTTTTCCCCAGCTTGGCCTTGCTCGGATCAAAGCGGAATAAAGGCCAATGCCCACTCTTGACGGCCAGATTTTGCTGCCGGTGATTGTTGGACAGATCGACGCCGTGCGCAATGCAAGGCGCATAAGCGATGATGATCGACGGTCCGTCGTGGGCTTCCGCCTCCAGAAACGCATTCAGGGTTTGTATGTCCTTGCCGGCATAGGCGACATGGGCAACATAGACATTGCTGTAGTCCATCGCTAGCAAGGCCAGATCTTTTTTGGCCGTCGCTTTGCCTCCTGCGGAGAATTTCGCCACTGCGCCCAACGGCGTAGATTTGGATGTTTGTCCGCCAGTATTGGAATAGACTTCGGTATCCAAAACCAGGATATTGACATTACGCCCGCTGGCCAAGACATGGTCGACGCCGCCAAAACCGATGTCATAAGCCCAGCCGTCGCCACCGATAATCCACACGCTTTTTTTGCTTAAGCTGTCGGCCAGCTGGAGCAAGGTTTTGACGGTCTGGCCCGGTAGCTCGGTCAGCGACTGCAGCCGCTGTTTAAGGGTGGCAACCCGCTCGCGCTGCTCGTAAATGCCCGCTTCATCAGACTGGTCGGCGTTCAGTATAGCCTCGACCAGTTCTTCGCCTAATTGAGCGCGCAGTGAAGAAACCAGTTCTTTGGCGTAGTCGTTTTGCTTGTCCAGGGCTATTCGCATCCCCAGGCCGAACTCCGCATTGTCTTCGAACAGGGAATTGCTCCAGGCTGGTCCCCGACCATCGGCGTTTTTAGTCCACGGCGTGGTCGGCAGATTACCGCCATAAATCGACGAACACCCGGTCGCATTGGCAATAACCATCCTATCGCCAAACAACTGCGAGGCCAGTTTTATATACGGCGTTTCGCCGCAACCCACGCATGCGCCGGAAAACTCGAATAAGGGTTGCAGCACCATCGCGCCTTTGATTGTGTTGGTTTTTAACAGTCGACGGTCATATTCGGGCAGTGCCAAAAAGAAATCCCAATTGTCTCGCTCCGCATCGCGTAGCGGCGGCTGGGGCAACATGTTCAGGGCTTTGCGGCTGGCGTTGGATTTATCCCGGATCGGACAAATATCGACGCACAGACTACAGCCGGTGCAATCTTCCGGCGCGACCTGATAGCTAATCGCTAAACCGGCTGGGAAATCCTTGCCCAGCATGGCTGCGTGTTTGAATGTTTCTGGGGTGTCATCCAGCAGTTCAGTCGCATAAATCTTGCTGCGGATAGCTGTATGCGGGCAGACCATCGCGCATTTGCCGCACTGGGTACACAAATCGGTTTCCCAGACCGGAATTTCCAGCGCCAGATTGCGTTTTTCATAAGCTGCCGTGCCGGTAGGAAAGGTG
>CANNNN010000160.1 GCA_947506075.1 Methylococcaceae bacterium | reverse complement strand
ATTTTCATTGGTGGGGTGGTTACCGGATTCATGGTTATTGATAAGCCATGGGTAATTATAGTGCTGGCGATGGCGAATATGCTGGAATCATTTTCTGCCTACTGGTTGCTAACTAAGCGTCTCAAGTTTAATTCTGCCCTAGAGACTCGACTGGATTTTTTCAAACTCGTTTTTTTGGCAGCGGCTTTTGCCTGTGCAATCAGCGCGCTGATTGCTTCTAATGCATTACTGCTTGGGAATATTATTCCATCTAACCTTTATTCGACCATCTGTCTGCGCTGGTGGATGGGTGATGTCTTGGGTATCGCTTTTATAACACCGCTAATTTTAATCTGGAAAAACCCGCCGCAGAAGTTAACCGGCAAATTAAATGCATTTGAGCTGCTGACGATTTATGTTTTGACCTTGCTGGTTGGGCAAATTCTTTTCTTTGATTGGCTAAAGGGTAGTGGCTATGAGACCGAAAGTGTTTCATGGCTGGTTCTGCTGATTATTTGGGCCGGGTCCCGCGCGGGTCGTCGCCACACCTCGACTTTGCAGCTGATCATCTTTATTGAAGTGCTTTGGAGCGCCAGTCATGGCTTTGGGCATTATGCCAATGACATGGTAGAAAGCGACTTGTTCAATTTTTGGCTGTTTGGCATGCTGTTGGCTGTCGGTGGCATGACCATGGCTGTCATAACTGATGAGAGTAAAAAGATACAGAACCTATTGAAAGAGGTGGAGTTCTATCAACGTGCGCTGTTAGACAATTTTCCTTTTTCAGTCTGGCTTAAAGATACAGAGAGTCGCTTCCTTATGGTCAACAAGGTCTTCGCTAACAGCTTTGATATACAAAATACTGATGAATTGGTGGGCAAGACTGACTTTGATATTTCTCCGGCAGGTATGGCCGAAAAATACCGGGACGACGATCAAGAGGTACTGGCTTCTCGTCAGAAAAAATATGTAGAGGAAGTAGCGTTGACCGGAGGAATTCGTAAGTGGTTTGAGACCTATAAGGCTCCCGTTATTGACGGCAGCGGTTTGCTACTTGGCACCGTTGGTTTTGCTCGCGACATCACCAAGCGTAGGAATATGGAGCAGATGCTGCGGGATAAGAATGCCGATCTGGAAGCTGCAAAGTCTGTGGCAGAAGACGCTAATCTCGCCAAGTCGAGGTTTCTTGCCAATATGAGCCATGAGATTCGTACCCCGATGAACGCGATCATGGGCATGACTCACCTGACCTTGCTGACCGATTTAACTGACAAACAGCGTAATTATCTGGAAAAAATTGATGTTTCGGCCGCCTGGTTGCTTGGCATACTGAACGATATTCTGGATTTTTCCAAACTTGAAGCCGGTAAACTTCAGTTGGAACACGCGGCATTCAGGCTGGAAACGATCATCGCCTATCTGGCTGATGTTACGTCGACAATGCTGGAGGGTAAGCCGGTGGTCCTGAGTTTCGAGCTAGCTCCGGCTATGCCGGTCGTATTGCTCGGTGATTCGCTACGCCTGGGACAGGTGTTGCTCAATCTGCTGAGCAATGCGATCAAATTCACCGAGTCGGGCTCTGTGATCGTGCGCACCGAGGTTTTAAGCTGTGGCGAAAAACAGGCTTGTGTGCGTTTTAGCGTGCTTGATACCGGCATCGGCTTGAGCGTAGTGCAACAAGCTGACTTGTTTAGTGCATTTACTCAAGCCGATAACTCAACGACCCGCAACTATGGTGGTACCGGGTTGGGCTTATCGATCAGCAAGGACCTGGTCACCGCGATGGGCGGCGAAATCAAGGTCGAAAGCCGCTTGGGTCATGGCAGTCATTTTTATTTTACGCTCACGCTTGATGTAATGACCATGCCCGAGCCGCTGCCCGGTAAAAAAACGGTCAAGTATCCGTCGCTGAATAATGCGTATCTGCTGCTGGTCGAAGATAATCTGATCAATCAGGAGTTTATGCCGGAAATACTCGGCCATGAAGGCATACGAGTCGATCTCGCCAATAATGGTGTCGAAGCCATAGCGATGATACGCGAGCATGACTATTCGGCGGTGCTGATGGACTGCCAGATGCCAGTAATGGATGGCTTTGAAGCCACCCGGCTGATTCGTGCCGATCCGCGTTTTGCCGATCTGCCGATTATCGCGATGACCGCCAACGTGATGAAAGAAGATCAGGAGCATTGTTTTGCCAGCGGCATGAACGATCATATTGGCAAGCCGATCGAGTGGGAGAAGTTTTTCCAGACCCTGGAGCGCTGGATCAGGCTGCCGGATATCAGCCCGACTGAAGAAGCTGAGCAGGCTTCCGATTCAATATTTCCGCTGTTGTCCGGTGTCGATCTGGAGGTTGTGAGGCGTCAAACCGGCAATAGCGTGGACTTGTACCGGAAAATTCTGAACCTGTTTTGCGCCAACCACGGACAGGACCTTGGATTAATCAGGGCCGCCTGTCAGGCAGAGGATTATGAGGCGGCGCTACTCCTGGTTCACAAGCTTAAAGGCAGCGCCAGTTCGATCGGAATGACTGCACTTTACGGTTGGGTGGTAGAGTTGGAACGGGCTCTTAATCAGTCTGGAGACATCGCACTGGAGATTTGTCTGGAAAAAACAGGGCATCTTTTAACCGGATTGATCGCTGAGATTAATCAGTTGGAGTCCTTGTCCTATGAGACAGAGGATCTTTTGCAGGTCATGAGCGAATTATCCGCCCAGCTTTCCGGCACCAGCTTCATCACTGACGAGTTGCTCACTCGACTCGAAACGCTATTGCCGGATCAGCAACGGGCACAATATCATGCCCTGATTGAGCACACGCGAGCGAGCGATTACCCCAAGGCGCAAGCGGTTCTGAATTCTCTGATAACTGCGACGAATGGGCGGGTGGTAACAGCAGAACAAGATCTGCGTCCTATTGTCCTGGTCGTCGATGATGCGCATGTTAATCAGGAGCTGCTGGTTGCATTATTAAAGCAGAATTATCGGGTCAAAGTGGCAGTTAATGGTCCTATGGCGCTCGATATCGCTGAATGTATCCCTCAGCCCGATCTGGTGCTGCTTGACATCAACATGCCGCAGATGAATGGTTTCGAAGTGTGCAAAAAACTGCAGGATAACCCGCTTACCCGCGATATTCCGGTGATATTTGTCACTGCCGCAGCTGACCATGAATCGGAAACTCAGGGCCTGCAACTAGGCGCCGTGGATTATCTTAGCAAACCGATCAATCCCGCTATCGCCTTGCTGCGGGTGCGCAACCAGATTTTGCTGAGACAGCACGAAAAGAAATTAAATTACCTTGCCCATTATGACAATCTGACCGGCATTCCGAACCGGGTGCTGCTGGCTGACAGGATGAGGCAAGCTATCGCCCAGACCAGGCGCGAACAGAATATGCTGGCCGTGTGCTATCTGGATCTCGATGGTTTCAAGCTGATAAACGATACGCTGGGACACAAGGCGGGTGACAAGGTCTTGATTGAAACGGCGTTGCGCATAAGTAATATGCTTCGTGAAAGTGATACGGTCGCGCGTTTGGGCGGCGATGAATTTGTCGTGCTGTTACCGGATCTTCATCAGGAACAAGAATGCATCAGCACACTGAAGCGGCTGCTTGCGGCTATTGCCTTGCCGATTATGATTCAGGGACAAGCTTGTAAGCTGACGGCCAGTATCGGAGTAAGTATTTTTTCGTGCGACGACAAGGAGTCAGATGCGCTGTTGCGCCAGGCCGACCAGGCCATGTATATTGCCAAACAAGCCGGCAAGAATTGTTATCATATCTTCAATTTAACGCATGATCAGAAAAGTCTCGATTCCGTGCGCTGATCAGAAAGCCGGTTGGGGGTTGTAATTCCAGCTGAAACATTTAACAGCAGCAATAAGCGATAAAACGCGAGTGGTCGGGTTGCAAATCCAGTCACTCCCGAAAAAACTTTACTCTGTGTTAAAAAAATGTCTGAATAGTCACTGCATTCCGGCACCGGAGCGCAGCTCAACGCCTTAGATGACTCATGTAGCAAAGATTTTCTGTAGCAAACAAGATCATATCTACTTACAATACACGGTTTTGTTAGTCTTTTCGGTAACCTTTTATGCAGTTAAAGCGCTTTATGTCGCCTGTATGAACTACACACAACACGAGAATTATGGAACAGCACACTCTTACCCTAGGCATCCCCGGTTTTAACTATCCTGATTTATACGATTCCGCGCGTCTGAAAGACTTGCTAGAGGTGTTTGATGCATCGGTGGCGCGCCATGATCCGCAGCTGCACAGTGAATTCAAAGCTTATCGCCAGACTCAGGGCGTAGACTTGTCGCCTGAAACTATTTCCGATCTGTTGGTGCGGATGGGTCCTTATGTCGGCCAGTTTGTCGCGAAGGTTTTCAATGTTTCCGAACAGCATCAGGCTCAGGGCAAAAAAATCAAGGATGAATTCGACAGTATTTTTACTTATAAAAATGAGATCGTCGATAAACTGGCTTTCGTTTTTAAAGGCCAGGACACCAGTGAATGGGCTATTCCTGCGATTCTGAATCGTTTTGATTTGTTGATAGCGGCAGGTTTCCCCGAAGCCAATCAGGACGATGATCCCGAGCACCGCGTAGCAACAGTCGGTGCGGCCATTGGCTTGCTGAGCAGTCACTACAAGCTGCTTGCGAAGGGTAAGGACAGCACTTACGAAAATGCCGATTTGGTCGCAGAGGCTCTGCGTGCGAAGCTTAGTGCAGATGAAACGGCTGCGGCTGAGTTTAATGACATCATCGGCATGAAAGAACCGGCGGCCTTTGTCGACAGTCTAATCGACATCGTGCAACGCTGGAGCTTGGTCGCGCAACAGGATAACGATGTGGTTGCGAACTGGCCGAGCTTTAAGTTACCGGAAAAACGCGATTTCGACAATCTGGTTGAGCATGAGATGGTGGATCGCGGCGAATTCAAGGCCTGGATGGGCGAGTTCCGCCGTCGTAGGGATGGCTTTAAGCTGACCGATTCACGTATGGTTCAGCGCGAAGTGTTGTCCGAAATCAATCACTGCATTTACTGTCACGAGCGCGACACGGATTCCTGCTCCAAGGGTATGCGTAACAAGAAAACCAATACCTTCAAGGTTGATCCGCTGGGCGTGACCACGATCGGTTGTCCACTGGATGAAAAAATTTCCGAAATGCATCTGGTCAAGCGCAATGGCGACAATATCGGCGCGCTGGCGATTATTATTATCGACAATCCGATGTGTCCGGGTACGGGGCATCGTATTTGCAATGAGTGCATGAAGGGCTGCATCTATCAAAAAACCGATCCGGTCGATATTCCGCAAATTGAAACCAATGTGCTGACCGATGTGTTGTTCATGCCCTACGGTTTTGAAATGTACAGCTTGCTGACTCGCTGGAATCCGTTAAACGTCAAGCGTCCGTATATGCTGCCTTACAACGGCAAAAATACACTGGTGGTCGGTTTGGGGCCTGCCGGTTATACGATGAGTCATTATTTACTGAATGAAGGTTTTGGCGTGGCCGCTATTGACGGCTTGAAGCTGGAGCCCTTGTCTGTAGAATTGACTGGCGATAGCGACAATCTGCCTGTGCCGATAGAAAACTTTCAAGATCTGTACGAAGAACTGGACCAGCGCATCCTGGCCGGTTTCGGTGGCGTAGCCGAATACGGCATTACCGTGCGTTGGGATAAGAACTTTCTGAAAGTCATTTACCTTACTCTGCAACGGCGCGAGGCGTTTCGCGCTTTCGGCGGCGTGCGCTTTGGCGGTACGATCACGATAGAGGATGCCTGGAGCATGGGCTTTGATCATATCTGTATCGCTTCGGGCGCCGGCAAGCCGACGGTTATCGACATCAAAAATAATCTAATACGTGGCATACGCAAGGCGTCGGATTTTCTGATGGCTCTGCAATTAACGGGTGCCGCCAAAGCGTCTTCGCTGGCCAATTTGCAGGTGCGTTTGCCGGCAGGCGTGATCGGCGGCGGTTTGACCGCTATGGATACAGCGACCGAATTGATGGCGTATTATCCGGTGCAGGTGGAAAAAATTCTGCATCGTTATCAGGTTCTGGTGGGTGTCTATGGCGAGCAAGCCGTGCGCTCACGGTACGACCAGGAAGAAATCATCATTCTCGATGAATTCCTGGTTCACGGTAAAGCCATAGTCGCCGAACGCCAGCGCGCCGAGGAGGAAGGAGAGCTGCCGGATTT
>CANNNN010000159.1 GCA_947506075.1 Methylococcaceae bacterium | reverse complement strand
TTCTAGTTCAGCGGTTGTCTGGTCGATGGCATTTATCTCAGCCTGTAAGTCTTGGATGTTCACGGGGCGTGAAGAGTCTATTTTTTAAACGAGTCTGTCAAGATATTTTGGCGGTATTTGTCTTTGACATGGTTTTTAAAGTAGATACCTGGCGCGGCATGTCCGGTATTTGCCAGACATCAAGATTGAGCCAATAATCTGGCGCGCCGAAGCATTTTGCCTGGTTGAGTCCAGTAGCGAATCTGACGGTGTCCGTTATGAAGTCTTACAGAAGTGGCCTTTTATAAAATAGGGCTGGAGTTCAAGCGGCGTAGTGGCTAGCTTCTAATCCTCTGTAATGGCTTTAATTTGACTGATGAAGCGGCCTTGCCCAAGGCGGGTTTGTACGTTATCTCCGACCTTGAGCTGTTTGGTAGAGCGAATGATTGCACCGGTAGCCGGTTCGATTACCATCGCATAGCCCCGGTTTAACGTGGCTAGGGGGCTGACCGCATGCAAAGTCTGACTGGCATTCAATAAACGCTGCTTGAATTGCTCCAGTTTTTGGGCTGTTGCGGAAAGCAGGCGCCGTCTCAAATAATTTTGCTGTTGTTTGTGGCTGTTGATGATTACAGCCGGGTTGTACTGCCATAACTGCGCAGTTTTGGCCTCGACATTAGCGACCTTGTGACGAAGACTGGTGTTCATGGATAGTTTGAGCCGGGTCTCAAGTTCAGCCAGACGCCGCGTGTTTCTTGCCAGTTGCTGACCTGGATGTTGCTGTTGTAGTCGCTGGTTTAGCCAGTCCAGGTTCTGCTGTTTTTGGTTCAGTTTTCGTTGCCATTGTTGTTGCAGTCGCGCTTCCAGTTGGATGAATCGGGACAGCCATTGCTGTTGATCAGGGCTGGCGTGTTCTGCGGCCGCCGAAGGCGTTGCCGCACGCAGGTCGGCGACAAAGTCGGCAATGGTGAAATCGGTTTCATGCCCGACGGCTGAAATGATCGGAATGACGCTGTCATAAATGGCTTTGGCAACCAGTTCTTCATTGAAGGCCCAAAGATCTTCCAGTGAGCCTCCGCCTCGTCCGAGTATGATCACGTCGCATTGTTTGAGGCTATTGGCGGTGGCAATCGCTCTGGCAATTTCATGTTTGGCGTTATCGCCCTGTACTGCAACCGGATACACAATCACCGGTATTGCAGCAAAACGCCGTTGCAAGACGGTCAGTATGTCCCTGATCGCTGCACCTGTCGGCGAGGTGATCACGCCGATGGCTGCAGGAAGAATTGGCAGACTTTTTTTGTGCGCGGCATCGAACAGTCCCTGATCGGACAGTTTTTGTTTTAACGCATCAAACGCACGGCGCAAAGCCCCGTCGCCGGCTTCTTCGATATGTTCGACGATAAGCTGATAGTCGCCTCTGGGTTCGTACAGACTGACTTGCGCTTTGACGATGACCTGTTTACCGTTTTCCGGCTTAAATCCCAGCCGTCGTTGCTGAGTGCGAAACATCGCGCATCGTACCTGCGCATTGGCATCTTTCAGCGAAAAATACAGATGTCCCGAAGCAGGCGCACTAAGGTTGGATAGCTCGCCTTCGACCAGTACCGACAAAAAATGCTCGGCTAGCACTTGACTGGTTTCACGGTTGAGTTGGGTAACGGTGATGATGTTACGTTGCATGGAAGCTGAAGCGACTGTCATTACTTTACGTGAATTAAAGGTGTAGATGATGGGATAAAAAGCTCACTCGTGCCTTCTCATTTTCTGTATCTCTTCCCGCTGCTGTTGATTGATAAAGCGCTGAACGGTAGCTTGAAATGCGGGGGCTATTCGGGTAATTAGACAGCCAATTTTTTGGGTGTTTAGCACAGCGATTTTATCCGGGTTAATGATGAATTTGGAGCGGACTTTAAAGGCGATGGTATCTTCATCGGTCTCCGAAAGCACCAATTTACACTGTTCAAATTTCGCGCCAAGACTCAGCAAACTGGATATTTCTGTTGAAGTATTGAGCACTGAAAACCCCTTAAGACTCATGTCGAATAACTTCAACTTAACGGACTCCTGATTATTCAATGTCAGCTGACAGTAGCAGTCTGTAAATCGCAGAGATGTTACCCGAAAGAATTCTCTACGTTGCAGCCAAAAGATAGACTCAGGGATGGGCATTGAAAATGCCGACTCATCTTCATAAAGTATTTTCGTCAGCCTGGTCCCTTTGAAAGAGACTTTAATGCCTAAGAAATCGGTTTGGAAGGTGATGTCACTGGCTTTAAGTAGTTGTTTATTTATAGTTTCATTAAATCCGTAATCGAAAATTAGCGCATTCTTTGCTTCATCAACTTCAAGTATCGCGGTGAGCAAAAATGTCTTGTCTGCGCCAAAATACAGGCTGATCAGGCATTTATTCTTGATCAACAAAGATAAATCGTGAATGATTTGCTTTTGGTTATGGATTAAGAAAGAGACGTCGTCATTCACTAGTAATGATCCCGTATGTTTTTCTGATTATCGGACAACAAAACGTAGTCAGAAGTGTTTGTGGCGGTGTGAAAACATCGACCTATGTTTGTTGAGCGTGAATAAATCATTCTTTTTGTAAATCATCTCGTTGAATCTGCTGCATATAGCGTTGAATCAGCTCTTCGGCTGGCCGCGATAGCTTGATGAACCTACAGCCTATTTTCTGGAGTTTTTGTAGTTTATCGGGATTAATGATGTATTTGGCACAGATCTCAAAAGAAATAAGGCTTTCGCCGGTGTCGGTCAGTAAGAGTTTACAGTGATCTAATGAACCCCCTAATATCAATAAATCAGAAATTTCTTTGGAAACATTAAGCATAGCAAAGCCGGTAAGACTTATGTCATATAGCTTAAGATTAACAGCCGGCCTGCCTTCCACGATTAATTGGCAATAACTTGGCTTTGAAATCGGCGCTTTTACCCTGAAGTACTCTCTACGTTGCATCCAATAGAGTGATTTTGGGATAGACATACTGAAGGCTGGATCCCCTCTATAAGTGATTTTATTCAGCCCCGCGCCAATAAAAGAAACCTTAATGCCATTGTAATCAGTGTCGAAGGTAACCTTACTGGCTCTAAGTATACGTTGATTAAAATCTTCCTTGGGTCCGTAATCGAATAGCACGGTGTTATCAATTTCATTGATAACAAGCATTGTGGTGATATAGGATTCATTATCCGCCCCGAAAACGGCACGGAGCAGGCATTTTTTTTTAAATAACAGGGATAAATGTATGATTATTTGCTTTGGATTTTGGATTGCAAAAGAGGCTTGGTCTTTCATTGGTAACAACGGAGTGTTTTTAAATGCTGCTAAATTTTAATGTATTGTAGAATATCAGCTATCCAAGTACAAAGAAAAGGGGTGTTCGTGGCGTGGTTTCTTTTATTTTCTGCGGGAATGGCAGAAATAGTATTCGCTTTAAGTCTTAAATATAATCAGGGTTTTACCAAGCTGTATCCCAGCATCATCACGATGATATCAGGTGGAGTAAGTTTTTATTTATTGGTACTGGCCATTAAAACCCTGCCGTTGGGTACTGCGTATGCAGTCTGGACGGGCATGGGAGCGGTCGGTGTAGCGGTGTTAGGTATTATTTTATTTAAGGAATCTGCCGACTGGTATCGCTTGGCGTCGATTACGCTGGTCATCGCCGGAATTATCGGTCTTAAATTCACCGATAGTCATTGACGTGTTGCATCTTATTTTTCAATCGCCGGTTGAAGCGGCTGTTTTGGCGCGTATCGATTCCGGCGATGTCGTGGTATTTCTTGAGAATGCGGTTCTGCGAGTGTTACAAAATGGCAGTCTCAGTGCAAGATTAACACAAATGTTAGACTGCAATCGTCTTTGTGTGCTGACCTCTGACATGGGGGCGCGCGGAATTGCCCAGGCTGATCTGATTAAGGGTTTTGAGGTGATAGATTATGCCGGACTGGTTGAATTGACAGTTGCTAGCCGGGTTATTCAGTCATGGACGTGACAAATCTGTCTGGAACAGATTTGCATTTACCCGAAGGGCGACAGGCAGGACAGCCTGGCGTGACTAATCTGTCTGGAACAGATTTGCATTTACCCGAAGGGCAGCAGACAAGACAGTCTGGCGTGACAGATCAGGGTCTTGGTCTGGAAACAACCGATCAGGGTTTTTTGGTGAATTTGGCCGACTGGAATGAAGCTGTCGCTCGGCGACTTGCAGGGCTAAACAAGATCGAGCTGAATGCTGAACGCTGGGAGATTATTTTTTTTATTCGGTATTATTATCAGCAGTATAAACATTTACCCAATGCGCGGGTTTTTACTAAAGCGATTGCCCGGGAACTGGGTGAGACTAAAGGCAATAGTCGTTATCTGCACAAATTATTCCCCGATGGCCCGTTAAAATATGCCTGCAAGTTGGCCGGTTTGCCCAAGCCGCCGACCTGTTTGTAATGCTATTTGTAGCGACTATCCTTGCTTGAATTGATGAATCATTCGCCGTTCTTTTTTGTTCGGTTTATGATCTCTACCGCTAAAATCAAATAATTCCCGCTGTTCACGGTTTTTAAGGATTTGCTGCTCACGTTTGGCCAGGCTTTCAGCGCTTTCTTCGTAGAGTAAAACCGCCTCTTTGGCCGAGCGCCGCTGACTATTTATTGCAATGATCGTGATCTCCCAGCGCAGTGTATCTTTGCTGATGGACAGTATAGCGCCGACTTTGACTTCCTTGCCGGGCTTGCTGCGCTGATCGTTAACATGAACTTTCCCTCCGGAAATGGCTTCTGCCGCCAGACTGCGTGTTTTAAAAAAACGCGCAGTCCATAACCATTTATCCAGACGAATCGTTTGTAGTTCAGTCACTAGACGACTTCATTGCCGCTTTCAGTCCAGGCCTTAAATCCACCTTCCATGCTGACGGCATTGTTATAGCCCATCTTGTTTAACACCTCGGTAGCCAATGCGGAACGGCCGCCGGATTGGCAATACACAATAATCTTGGCATCCTGTTTATCCTGAAAATCTGGGTGAGTGCTTATCCTGAATTCCAAGACCCCGCGAGGTATGTTAAATGCCCCAGGCAAATGACTTGAGGCATATTCGGCTGGTTCCCTGACATCCAGAACCAGGCTGGATGTCAGGGTATTTTTGGCGTCATCAATGTCGCAAACAACAATGTTTTGTTTGGCCAATCCGACAAGATCTATTACGGTAAGGGTCATAATGAGCCTAAGGATTAATTAATATGTTTTTTCAATTCTCTAGGCAAAGAAAACACCACTTTTTCTTCTATGCCTTGAATTTCGACAGCCGATTGACCACCCCATTGTTTTAACTGATCGATCACTTCCTGAACCAGGACTTCCGGCGCAGAGGCTCCTGCGGTAACGCCGACCACGGCAACGTCAGTAAACCAATTCTGCTGCATATCTTTTGCGGTATCAATCAGGTAGGACTTCTTGCCAAGTTGTTCTGCAATTTCGCGTAAACGGTTGGAGTTGGAACTGTTCGGCGAGCCAACGACCAGAATAATATCGGCCGTTTTAGCCAGCTCATAAACTGCGTCCTGACGGTTTTGCGTGGCGTAGCAGATGTCGTCTTTTTTTTGTTCCTGTATGCCTTTAAATCGAGCTCTTAAGGCATCGACCATGATCTTGGTGTCGGTCATCGACAAGGTGGTCTGCGTGACATAAGCCAGATCATCAGGATTTTTTACCACCAGGTTTTTCACATCGTCCGGCGTTTCTACCAGATAAATGCCGCCATTATCTGTGCATCGTTCATATTGCCCCATCGTACCTTCAACTTCCGGATGTCCGGCATGACCGATCAGGATAACTTCACGATCTTCTTTGGCATGTTTGGCGACTTGCAAATGAACTTTGGTGACCAGAGGACAAGTTGCATCAAAAACGGTTAAATTACGTTCTTTAGCTTCCTTTTGTACTTGTTTGGACACGCCGTGGGCACTGAAGATCAAATAAGAGCCGACTGGCACGTCGGTTAAATCTTCAATGAAAATGGCGCCTTTTTCTTTAAGTCCATCGACCACGGTACGGTTGTGTACCACTTCATGACGAACATAAATCGGTGCGCCGAAAGCCTCAATGGCCTGGTCAACGATTTCAATGGCCCGGTCTACACCGGCACAGAAGCCGCGGGGATTGGCGAGTACAATTTGCATATGTTTTTATTTCTTAGGTTAGAGTAGTTGGCTTATTTTAACTCA
>CANNNN010000158.1 GCA_947506075.1 Methylococcaceae bacterium | reverse complement strand
GTCTAAAAGAAGCCAAATAGTGCGGAAGTGGCGAATATATTCGGTAAATGGGCGGTTTTTGAGAAAATTAAACTTTTCCCAATTTTTTATCTGGAAGTTGGCGTATTGAACCCTAAGTCAGACAGACTCCTAGAGGACCAATTACCAATTATGATCATGGTTCAGAACATGATGTAATCATCACTTTTTGGGATTACTTCCGAGTCGGTGCAAGGTTGACAATTATCACACTGGTGTTCAGCAGCTGATGGATGTGGTACTGACTCCGCTCACTATGGAGGAGGCTTTTAACAGTGTTTTTTTACGTCATCAAGCCGATGATCTTTAGCCCTCTCTGCCCTTAGGACTGAGTTTCGGCAAAGGTATTTTAACTAGAGAAAAGCAAGATTAGTACTACAAAATTCGTAAAAAACTAACAGCGACACTAATGCTTCAGAAATGAAAAAATTACCCGTCAAAGTAGCCTGTAAGTCAAAAAAACCAATAAGACATGCGTTTTATTTAATAATTTATTTAAAATATTCACATGAAGTTATATTTTATTTCATTTTATAAGTTATTGTTCTTACGTCTTTTGTTTGTTTTTAATGTTATTATAATCAATTAAGTTACTTTTTAAGGTTTAGGATATGAGCGAACACTCGTGGGTCAGTACAAAAGAAGCTGCCATATTGCTGGGCGTCAGTCAGCGCACAGTGCAAAACTGGGTAGACAGCGGAAAGATAAAGTCCAGCCGAACGATGGGCGGTCACAGGCGCTTAAATCGAGAAGATGTAAAAAAGCATCTATCGACAGTTCGCCCTGTATTGACCGGCAATGATGAAGTTGCCGCATCATCAACAATTGATAGTGACACCAAACTGCGGGTTTTAATTGTAGAAGATGATTACGCTATTTTGCGCTTATGCGAATTGCAATTTAGTGAATTTAGCGTACCGCATCAACTTTTCCTGGCGACTAATGCTTATCAAGGTCTGATGATGGTTGGCAAGTATCAGCCACATATCATTTTTACCGACTTAAAAATGCCACATATCAATGGATTGCATATGATAAGTGAAATCATGAAAATGGCTGATATGAAAAACACCAAGATTGTTGTAGTGACAGGACTGGAAACCCGGGAAATCATGAAGATGGGTGTTATGCCCGATGGCTTGATGGTGCTGCCCAAACCCATTCCGTTTAATACGGTGGAAACCATTCTTTATCAGCAAGCAAATACGCTTAAGGCCGCTTACGCCAATGCCTCGGCTGAAAACACCCCGACTGATACTGATAATTAGACTCCGAACAACAATGCGCTATGCCGAAATCGCCATTAAACCCTGAGGATTTTCCTCTAGCCAAATCGGCTGCCCATTAAATCCGAGACAGATCCGGAGGGTTTGTAGTCTTGTTATAGAATACACAACCCACCCGAATATCAAACTCGTCCCGACTCAAGTTGGTAGCCGGCAGACTTATCTAAGTCCTGCATCAAAAGACTGCAATGCCGGCAAACTCTTAACTTTTCGTCCAGCCGCACCGACCGCAGGCAGCACCAAGATTTGATCTACTGCGGGGTTGGAAGTCACCTTATTCTCATCACCCACCTGCCCGTTTGGAATGGCTAATGAAGGATGATCAAAAGGCGCTTTTTCCCAACGTACACGGTCATCGGTCAGCGACTTCATAAACGCGACCAAATCGGCCACATCGGCGCTGGTCAGATTCAAGGTTTCGTGTGGCAGTTGGCCCGGGTTACAGGTGGTATCAAGCAATTCCTTGGTCCCTGCCATATCCGGGGCTATATTGCTGGCCTGACCGGAAGTTCGGGGCAGAAAACCCGAATCATCAATCAAGCCGGTTTCCTGATCAGCAGCAAGCACATTATTACCGTAAGCGTCATAAGTGAACAGCGCGCCGCCGCAGCCTGGATCTTTCGGAAACAAGTCTTTACGGTCGCCACCTCGATTATAGAACTGCATGACCTGTTCAAGAGTGGCCTGGCCGCCATTATGAAAATACGGTCCGGTTAATTCCACATTACGCAAGGTTGAGGTTTTGAAGGCGCCATCTACCGCCTCGCGCTCGTCACTGACAACCGGATCGGTGCCGCACAGATAACCCCAGTTTGAGGTGTCAGGGTTCCAGGCAATACAACCCAGATTGGCAAACAGCGATGAATTCGTTTTAAAGGGATCGGGCGCTAGACTGGATATGTTTGGAGATACAATAGAATTATTAGCCTTCTTCTTGGCATTACGGGTAAACGACAAGGGATAACCGTAAGGATCACTGGCTCCTACGCCCAGATCTTCAGCGGTAGGACGCACACCGATATTGTAGAAACCATCATCATACAAGGCAAGCGCGCCATCCCCCATTAACATGCGCAGAATATATTTGCCGATATCGGAGGCATTCTGAGCATTTTCGACATGGGTGACTGATGCGGAAGTGAACTCGGCACCCATATGGCAAGCCACACATTTGCCCTGATTCAAAAACAGGTTCAGACCGTTTTGTTCCTGGGCCGTGAGCTTGTCGCGTCCGTTAATCGACTGATCGAAGCGCGAATCATCGGATACCAGCGTTGCTTCATAGGCCTGAACCGCCAAGCCCCAAAATAACGAAAAATTGTTTTCGATCAGCTTGTAACCGCCGATGGTTTTCGTATCAGGCACATCCCAATAAGCGTTGTTGAAGGCGCTTTGTATCAATAATTTATAGGTATTTATCGGCTTAATAACGCCCGTTGTCGTGACGTAGGGACCCAGCACACTGTCGCTTACATCCACTTTTTGTTTACCCAAAGGCTTTAGCGCCAGCATTTTTCTGCCTAAATCAGGAAACTTTTTTCCGGCACAGGACATTTCCATATCACTCAATGCCGGGCCGACCGCTTGCGAGGCCAAACTGGCATTGTAAATGGCAACCCGGTTTTTAACGAGGTTACCTTTAGCATCCTTAGTGTAGATCTCCGCAGCCGGCGTCAAGGCCGGATTAGCAAAGCGCCGCAGGCCAAACGGATCAAGGCCATTGAAGACGTTATTTGCCCGACCATCCCAGAAATTGCGGAAATTATAAACCGCATTAATAACCGTAGGCGTATTGCGGGGCTCGACCTGACGTACCGAGTTTCCCGCCACATTGAACAGCGGCATCTGGGGCCCAGAAATAGGAAACTTATTGGTGCAGTTTTCCTGTGCGCCGGTCGCTGTCAAACCGTTGAAAGTTGAATGGAAAACGCCTTGGGAGGAAATCACGTCATCACTGTCGTAAACAATTTTCGCATTCCGGTCAGCCTGGAGTGCTTGACCGGCTACTGGACTTGCGGGCTCCTGATATTGCCGCAGTGGAAAATCCTTCTTTTTCAGCGTGTAATTGGGACCTTTGCCGGAGGCGGGCAGCAAAGGATTCAAATTAGTGGAGTTAGGGTTAGATGCCATAAAATCAAATACAGTGCCGATAGGCGTAAATCCGTCGCTGGCAACTGTAGGGCTTGCATTCCTTAAACCAGGATCGATCTGGTTTTTGCTGCGGTTATCCGCGCCAGCCTGAAAATGACAGCTGGCGCAGGCAAGGCCGTCACTGCCCACCTGACTGTCCCAGAATAACATTTTCCCCAGCGCTATCGCGGCGGCCTTGTTTTTAATGATGCCGGGCACTATAGACGCTTTCTTGCCGGCACTATCAACAGTATAAGGCTCGGGCACTGGTGTGCATTTAAGCGAGGCAGGGACTTCCGGAAAGGCGACCCTATCCATCGCATTCGCCGCGCAAAAAATTTGCAATGGTGTTAGTGCTGCCATAACCGGTTGATTAAAGGCAAACAGCAATGTTATCAACCCCAGAAAAGCAGTCAGTTCAAAACCTGCACTTCGACTTAATATAGCTTCGGTTTTCATAAAAAATTATCCCTGGGAGTTAAAACTGGCAGGTGTTTACGCCATTGACAATACCGCAAAGCAATGTCGGTGCCAGGCTTCCAACCCCGCCCCGGCTTGAATACACCGTGACATTGACCGGAAGCGTGTAGATGTTGGTCGGTAACGCCGGATTTCCACGCGGATGCAGCGGATCGACGATGGTTCCAGTCGCTTCATACTTCCAGCAGGGATTGCTGGTAGCCGGACAGGGCAAGCCCCCGACGGGCACGACAGAAGGGTTGGTTACCAACTGCATCGGCTGAGGATCATTGGCCATCAACAGACCCGATGCAGACGTTGCCTGAACATACAGCTGAAGATTAGGCGTTGTGTTCGGCAACGAAGACGTCGCCGTAACGGTTAGCTTGCCTTTGTTGTCTTTGTTGTTCCAAGTGGCCTTGATCACAGTCGCCCTATCAGTCGTTTGTGTTGTTGGAATAGTCAACTGGGTCGCCAACTTTCCCGCACATTGGCTGGGCGCCGGCATAGGCTTGGCCCAGGGAGCAGGATCCAGCGGCTCGACCAGAGGCGGATTACTGCCGGCGCTGGCGGTGGTCAAAGGTCCTGAACCGCAAGCCAGGAATGCCAGATCCTGAAAATTATTGGGCAGTACCGGGTCACCCAAAAACAAATTTTCAGGAAAAATGTACTCAAAATTGGGCGCATTATACTGACCGGCAACCAGGCCGTTGGCATACTTGCCGGCGGGGTTTTTTGGGTCCAGATAGGCCTGAGGGATATAACAAGCCATGGTTTTACTATTACACAGCGACCGGCTGACGATACGCATATTCCGCGTCGGTGGCGAGTAAGCGCCGGTGGCTGGCACAAAGCGAACCCGACCGATCACCGGCGGACCGGATGGATTGACGCTGCTCAATAAGCGTTCGGTAACCAGTCCGGTTACTTTATCAACATCCATCGCAAATATATCAACCATCGTACTGGGGTCGGTGGTAAAGCCTTCAACCTTAATCCTGGCCGTCACTTCCTGGGGAATATTCTGGATCGGCAAGGCATTAGTGCCAGCAAGCAAGGACTCAATCATCACATAAACCGGCTTGGTGCCCGGATAGGTATAGATCCCCACATGGGCATTGATGGTATGCGCCGAAATGTAATACGGAGAGGCAGACGTTGGGTTCGCCACATAGGCATCAACCGACAAGGTGCCCGAATAATCGATGTAGTCGCCAATTTCAAAAGGCGCCTGGCGATCGGCGCGAGTGGTGCAAGGAATGATGACGGTTCCAGCCATTCCGCAGGGTCCGGGCGGTGGCGTTGGATTAGTGGCTAACGCCGCCATAACGAAGCTGTGGCAATAGCCATCTTTTTGCGCGGGAAAAGCTGGAAAAGTGATGCCATTGGCTACTGGCAAATTGGTGCATTTGGCGCTGCCGCCCTGCTTAGGACGGTTCTGTTGCGGACAGAGCGCATCGGTGTCGCCTCCGCTACCAAAAGGAAAGGCTCTAGGAACACACATCGGAAAGCCGGTAGAGGCGTGTATCGTCGGATTATCGGTATCTGCGGTAAAACGCCGGTCAAAATGACTCTCTTCGACATCGCAACGCTCCGCTTCCGGCAATAACAGACAACCGGGTCCGCCATGCTTTAAGCCAAAGCGACCTGTCGCATCATTAATCCGAATGCGGGCATCAGGAGATAGGCATTCGGGATTGGCTATCGTTTGCCCCTGAAGGCCCGTAGTAGGCAAGCCGGTAGCAACGCACAGCTCACCGCTTGTGTAATCGATGGATTTTATATAGCCCTGCCCTACATTAAGGCTTTGTTGCGAGACGAAAACCAACCCAGCGATATGCTGGTTAGTACCTGTCACCGTATCATTGACGATATTTCCCTGGATATGGATCTCGTAAGCCGGCAAAGGCAGCGACCCCGGCTGGGAACCGACTATTGAGCCCGGCGCCAACACCTTATCGTCCAGCGCCAGGCCTGAGGTACCGGACGCTGTCTCGGCCGGTGTCAGCGCAGGATCAAAAAGTTCAGCCCAGGTCATCGTCGTGGCCGGCATCTGCAAAAGGGTATTACAGGGGATGATGATATCGACGCCGTTCACGGTTACCCTGCCACCCCACAGGCGCGGGTCAATACGAGCACCCGAATCGGTGCATACATAAGGATCAATACTGGCGCTTTGAATATGACCGGTCACATCAAACTGCGTCGGCACAGCAGGCGGCGGGGTGATCGGGCTAACCGGAAAAATGGCAGGCTTGATGCCATTTTGGTTGCCTTGCGCAGCTATCGCCGTTGTCGTGGCACCCAGTGCGCTGATCAAGCAAATAACGATGATAAGATTATTAAATTTCATAGCAGGGTCTCTGATAATTTATATTT
>CANNNN010000157.1 GCA_947506075.1 Methylococcaceae bacterium | reverse complement strand
CAAATCGTTCAGGTCTTTTTTGGGATAAATCTGGATACGGTACGAACCGTTCTTGCTCAGCCATTTGTCCCTGATGTCGTCAGGCAGATCGGCCAGGGTCACGTTTCTGGCGTTGAAGCTGGACGATAGCTCGTTCATCACCGTAGGCAAGGTGCCGAGCAGCGTGGTCTGGATTTTTTCGATGAACAGCCACCGATCCGGTTGTAGCCGGGTATCCAGTTCCAGCAAAATATCCTGTAGTTCATGCTGGAACTTGCTTAAGGCCAGGCGCTCACGCGCATCGGTTTTTTCAGGCAGTATTGTGGCTATGGTTTTGATCAGATGCTTAATGCCGGGCACCGGGTCATTATCAGTTTTTAGCGCCGGAAAGGCCTGGGTCTGAGCGCCCAGCAGCAGTGCCATGTCTTCAATTATGGCCAGTTTGTCGTTCTGTTCGGTGGGCTGAAAATCAAACAGGCTGACGGTTTTATCAACCGAAGCCAAGGCCCCTAGCTTTTGTTGCAGGGCCTTGGCGCTTTGTTGATCCTTGGCCAGAACGGTCAATGTCATCGGTGTGGTGTCCTTGTCTTTCATCAGGTTTTTAAACGCGATGACCGATTCGGTATTGGGGTCGCGCAGGTTGATCGGATTGAAATCAGTCTGTACGTTAAAGGTCAATAAGATCGATATGACGGCGATTAGCAGCGTTACGAATGCTACCGGTCTGGCATAATGCAGCGGGTAGAAGGCCAGTTTTTCTGCCAGTTTTGCCAGGCCATTTTGGGTTTGTTTTTTTTCGACATTGACCGGAGCCGGGAGCATTTTTAACAGAGCAGGCAGCGCAATCAGGGTGATCAACAGGCAGATAAAAAGGCTGGTGCCGGCCAGCAGACCGAGTTCGGATACCCCCTTATAATCGGTCGGTATAAACGCATAAAGACCGATTGAGGTGGTGCCTGCGCATAATAACAGCGAAGGGGCCGTGCTGGTCAGGGTGCTGCGCAGTGCCAGATCTTTATGAATATGATGGGTCAAGTTATCCCGGTAGCGCAAACAAAAATGGATGGCGTATTCGACGCCCAGGCCGATATTGGAGACTGCGAAAGCCACCGAAATCAGGTTCAATTCTTTAACCGCAAAGGCCGCAAACGCGCCGCAGAACAACATGCCGAGGCTTAAGGTGATCAACGTGGCTAGCGTTAGAGAAATGGAGCGGTAGGCAATCAATAAGATAAGCAATACGACCGCCAGCGAGAAAATGCAGGCGGTAAAAGTACCGGTACTCATGCCTGACAGTTCGTCGTCTTCAAGGCCGACTTCGCCGGTAATCCAGACCTTGACGGCGGGTAGGTTGGGGTCCTGTATCTGGGTTACGGCTTTGCGGATAGAGTTTATCGCGGTTTCGGCCGGACGGATTTGCGAGTAATCAAATTTGGGCAAGACGATAATAAAATTATTGCCGTCATGGGGTTTCTTATCGCTAATTAACGACTCCCAGGACAGTAACGCGTTGTCGCCGTTGACCGTTTTATGTAAAGCCTTCGCCACTTTGTCTATCAGCGAGGTCAAATCGATAGGCACAATCTGGGTCTTGTCGGTCGAGGTCAGTGCATCTTCAAAGATGGAAAAAAAGCCGGTCAGATTGGGTTCCTGGGCAATTCTGCCGATAAACGGCTGGGCCTGCGACAGGTTGGTTGACAAGGTCTGAAGTTCGTCGGTCGCTAGATAAAGCAGGCCGTTCTGATGAAAAAATTCGTCATCGTTGGGAATATAGGCTGAACTAAAACAATCCTTGTTGGCGTTCAGCAGGCGTAGCAAGCGCTTGGTGGCGGCTTTGGACAGTTCCGGCGTGTCCGATTCGACGACCAGTAACAGCGTATGCAAATCTTGCGAAAAGGCCTGTTCGTAGTTGCGGCGATTTTGCTGGAACGGCGCGTCGGGGGCAATCAGTTCGGTGGTGTCGGTATTGATGCTTAGATGACCTGCGGTGTACTGCAAGGCCAAAACGCTAAGCAGAACCGTGATTGCCAATACCGTAATCGGGTGGCCTAGCGTCCAGTCTCCCCAACGGGAAAAAAAAGTGTGACTGCTGTTTTTAAAAGTCATAAGTTCGGTTTTGGCTATTAATGGATGGTGAGCGTGTTCAAAGCATTTAAAGCATCACTTCTCGATTCGATCAGTTCTGTGCCTTGCAGTTCGATGAATAGGGCGGGGATTTTTGCGGTATTTGCAGCTACCAGGCCGTCTTTCTGACCCAGGCATAGTAAGGCGGTAGACCAGGCGTCGGCAACCGTCGGATCGTCAAGCAAAACGGTGGCAGAGACCAGAGCATGGTTAACAGGTCTTCCGTTGCGTGCGTCGAGGATGTGGCTGTAACGCTTGCCGTGGTCATCGAAATAATGCCGGTAGGTGCCGGACGTCATCACCGCCATCGGCGAGTCTTTAGGCATGGTAATGACTTTTTGCATGACCCGTTGTTCGGGTAAGGGTCTTTCCAAGGCGATACGCCAGGGTTGCAGGCCAGGTTTAGTGCCGTTGGTTTTTAGCTCTCCGCCTATTTCGACCAAATAATTGTTTAGCCCTTTTTGGGTCAAAAACTTGCTGATCCGCTCCACGCTATAGCCCTGGGCTATCGATGACAAATCGACTTTCAGCTCGGCCTGTTTTTTTCGCAGATGCGTTTCGTCGACGACTTCCAGGTTTTGCATGCTGATGTGTTTCAGCGTACTAAGAATCGTCGCATCGTCAGGAATCGTCAGTGCCTCGCCCCGGAAGCCCCATAAATCGAACAACGGCTTGATCGTTAAATCATAGCAACCCGAACTGGCTTGGCTGACGATGTGGGCAATTTTAACCAGGGCTACGATTTCTGCACCGACCTCCTGACTGTCGGTGTTCTCTGCGTGGTTAAAGTATTCTATGATCGAGTCGGGCCGGTAATTGGACAGCAGTTTATCGATGACAGCGAATTCGGTTTCGACACCGGCTTTAATGGCTAGCTCGTCCACCGGCAATTCGGACCAGTAGCTAATATGGTAAGTCGTGCCCTGAACCGGTCCTTCAAGCTTCTGGATGGACGGTTTTGAGCAAGCTGTCAGCAGGATTAAAAACAGGCAGATGAGGTAGGGTAAGTGCCGCGATGAGCGGTAAGCGTGCGTAAAATATGATAATGTCATGTTGTTAGTTCTTGGGTTAGTCATCCATGGCTGCCGTGTTTAGACCATTTTATCGTTGCAAGCGGTGAGCAGGTGTGGCCTGCATTCCAGCTAAAAAGATCACGCTGCGCCATAACTGCGCTATTGTTTATACCGTATTTGACAGCGCTGCTTATTATAATCGGAAAGACGCTAAAGCTTTTTAAAAAATGGCCGAGTCACGGTTTTACCTGCAATTTGTTTAGTAATCCAGTCCTTAGCTCAGTCTAAGGAAACCGCCTAAGGTGATTTCTATGAAACAATATACCTAGGATAAGAATTTTTAATCACCACGAACGGACTGCATGGGTGCAGTCCGTTCGTGGTGATTAATAGAATCTGGTAAGCAGGGTATATTCATTACTGGGCGTCACCACTAGCAACATACTTACGTAATTAGCCTAGAAAGTTGTGAGAATCGGAAAAATTCCATTAGAATCGTGTTTGGTAAAAGATGGGGCGCACTAAAACAATAAAAAGCCGTGTCTTGAGGTGTTATTTATTTCGCTCTGGAGTTTCGTGTGCAATTTTCAAACGGATTTTTCATTCAATTTATTCGCTTAGCCGGGCCTTTTTGGAATTCTGAAAACAAGTCGACTATTCGCACGCAGGCACTGGCTTTATTCATGCTCACCGTGATGCAGATCGGTATCGCGGTCATTATCACGGAGTGGAGCGCCGATCTTTTTAATGCGCTAGAACAGCGCTCAATGAGTGGCCTATTTTTGCAGATCGGCCTGATCGCGCTGATTTTTGTTTTTAATATTGCAGTTACCACCGCGCATTTTAAAGTTAAACGGCGTTTGCAGCTCGACTGGCGCAGCTGGTTAACACATCGTTTGATCAGTCTCTGGATGACCAACGGCCGTCACTATCTGATCACTCATATTGAGGGTGCGCACGATAATCCTGACGGCCGCATCGCCGAAGATATCCGTATCGCGACGGAATCCGCTATCGAGCTTTGCCACTCCTTACTCTACTGCTCGTTGTTGATTATCAGTTTTACCAAAATTCTCTGGACACTTTCCGGTACGGTTATTTTGGATCTGTGGTTTGTTGAAATTCCTATTTACGGGCATTTGGTCTGGTTAGCCATCATCTATGCGGCTTGCGCGTCTTCGTTGGGTTGGTGGCTGGGCAAGCCCTTTACCTTGGCGACTGATGCGAGGCAAACTGTAGAGGCGAATTTCAGGTTTGGCCTGGTCACCGCGCGGGAAAACTCCCTGGCTATTGCGCTAGTTCATGGCGAAGCCAATGAACAGGCTCGTTTTATCGGGCTGTTCAGAGATATTGTTCATGCTTGGCAGCGGCAAACCCAGACCTGGTCGCATTTGTTCATGTTGACTTCCGGCTATTCGGTGCTGTCGATGGCATTTCCTATTCTGGTGTCTGCACCCCGCTATATTCTGGGTAGTATCTCGCTAGGTGCGTTGATGCAATCGGCGCAGGCCTTTCAGCAAACGGCTGGGGCATTGTCCTGGCCGGTTGATAATATGGCCAGAGTCGCCGAATGGCGAGCTTCGGTCGAACGGGTTTTGGGTCTGGTTAACGGCCTGGACAAATTGGAGCAGGAAATTGTCCGCGCCGATCCGCACCGAATCCAGCTGAAAAAAGCCGAACAGAATGTGCTGCGCTTTTGTGATCTGTGTATTATCAGGCTTGACGGCATTGTTTGTGTACAAAGTATTAATGCCGAAATCAGGCCGGGTGAGCGGGTATTGATTACCGGTAATGCGTTTACCGGTTCCAAGCTCTTCAAGGCAGTCGTGGGTCTTTGGCCTTGGGGGGAAGGCTCGATTGAATTGCCGGATGATCAGGTGTTTTTTATGCCGCCTCGACCTTATCTGCCGACCGGTACTTTGCGTTCAGCAATTTGTTATCCGTCGACCCAAATAGACTATACCGAGATCGAGCTAACAGAGGCGCTGGACCTGGTTGGATTAGACGAATTGCATGAGCAGCTTGACCGTGTCGATAATTGGGCCAGTGCCTTGTCCCGTGAACAACAACAGCGCCTTGGCGTAGTTCGATTGCTGCTGCAGCAACCGAAATGGATCTTGCTGCAAGAGGCGATGGACTCACTGGACTCCTCATGTGAAATGAAAATGTTGCGTTTGATAGCCCAGAAACTGCCTGATGCTGCGATAATGACCATTACTCATGAACCACTGGCAGAGGCATTCCATCAGCGACGTATTGTGTTGTAATGGCGTGATTACTGACCATGGCTAATTTTATAGTGAAACACTAATAGACGCATTTCTAAATAAAGGCATAGCGCAAGTTAACAAGAGCTGCCACTAAATTGCAGGTCAGCCAGTAAGTCTTGTGCTTGCCCCCGATAAACAACTTTAACAATTCTGAAAATTTGCCTCGGCGGTTGATAAGCTTAATGAAAACGCGTTGTTTTGATAGTGCCTTATTATGGGCTTGGTCTTCTGCCGAAAGAAACAGCCCCTTTTTCTTTTTGACTGGCAGGATCAAGTTCTTGTTATGATTGTGCATTCCTTGGTATCCCGATTCCGCCAACAGCAGGATGCAACAATAGTCGACTGTCTTTAAAGGCTGAAAAGTCATGCTGCCGGCCCTTGCCCATTACCACGGAGAGGATAGCTCGTGTCAACACGCAGATTACACGTTGGGCTTTGATCGTGTGGCGTTTTTTTATCTGAGTAGTACGATTTCTGGTTTTTAACAGGGCGTTCGACGGGCTGTTTCGTAACAGTCGGGCGCATCATTGAGTTGGTGTGATTATCGGCCTATGAGCGAATTTATATATAGTAACGGCAAAATACCTGAGTATTTACTACGAGAGTTCTCTGATATTGCGAATGAACAATATTTTGACATTCAAAACATAATACGAAAAAGACATATAATTTGTTGATTCAAGTTTCTGACTTACTGGTGTCAGGACTTGGGGAATTGCTTAAGCAAGGATTCAAGGATAAGGATACAGCGACACGGTGTCTTGGAAAGCTAATGGTTCAAGAGAGAAATAACAGTCCGCCAATAAAACTCGTTACATTTGGAAGTGAGCCGATACTAATAACAAGGTTGCAGACTTAGTAAAAAGTATTGATTAAGTCATGTAGGCCGAAGGT
>CANNNN010000156.1 GCA_947506075.1 Methylococcaceae bacterium | reverse complement strand
ACCTTTTTGGTTTAGCGACTCCCTGCGGAATTGAGAATCTTCTGGAGGCACTTGGTCGGAGAAAATGGTTTCGCCATGTTCATTGAGCCACTTGTACATCTTTTTGGCAAACGCGGGATCGCTGCTCAGACAAAAGACACAGACTAAAAAAATACTGAAAATGCGTGTTTGCATGGACAACGAATTATATGCCAGAAAATAATAGAGTATAGAGTAGCTCAGATAAAAGGCAAAAGGGCAGTATTGTGTACAGGATGTTTTGCCCTGAGTCTTTCCCCTTTCGCCTTAAGCTTTAACCGATCAAGTTGGCTAATTGATGCAACGGCGGCAGGATGACCATTTTTGCCAGCTGCAATAGCATTAACGCGGCCAACGGCGACAAGTCCATGCCGCCCAGATCGGGAATAAATTTGCGGCAGGTGTTAAGCAACGGCTCGGTTAGGCTGTGCAAGATAGAGGATGCGGCACCAAACATGCCGGGATTCATCCAGCTGAGTATGGCCCTGGCAAATACCGCATAGATGAAGATATTGATCAGCAACGACACCAATTGGGTCAGCGATAATATCGTCAATGCGCCGATATTGAGGGTCACACCTTTCAGCAGCAAGATCGAAAAATCAGCCAGAAACTGCAGGCTGAATACCAGGACCAGTGAGGATGTATCTATTTTTCCAATAGACGGCACAAAACGACGCAGCAGTTTTAACGGTGGATGCGTCGCCTTGACCAGAAACTGGGAGATTGGGTTGTAAAAATCAGCGCCGCTCCATTGCAATAAAAAACGCAGTAAAACCGCCAGAATATACAGCGAAAACAGCGAGTCGATGATAAAAATAACCGGATCGGTCATGTAGCTAGAATCCATCAGGTGTTCTCCATTTGTTTGGACATTTCAATAGAACGGTCTCGGGCCGCATGTAATGCTTTTGAAACCAGTTCGGTAAAACCGCCTTGCTCAAACGTCTCTATGGCTTGCTGCGTGGTGCCGCCGGAAGAGGTAACGCGTTTACGTAACTGTTCCGGGGACTCGGATGATTCCAGCGCTATTTTAGCCGCACCTAAGGCGGTTTGTTGCACCAGCAAGCGCGCAGTCCCTTCGCTCAGACCCAGTTCCAACGCGGCTTTTTCCATCGCCTCCATCAGCAAAAAATAATAAGCAGGGCCGCTGCCGGAAACTGCGGTCACTGCGTCCAGTTCGGCTTCATCTTCGACCCAGAGCGCAATGCCGACAGCACGTAGGATACTTTCCGCCAGGTTGCGTTGTTCGGCCGTTACCTTGTTATTGGCATGCAAGGCAGTAGCGCCGGTCAGCACCAGCGCAGGTGTATTGGGCATGCAGCGTACAATAGCAGTATCAACGCCTAACCAGCGACTCAAACTGCTCTGGCTAATGCCTGCAGCGATTGATACCACCAGCGATTTCCTTTGCTGAATCTGCGCGGCAATACTCTGTGCGACAGCGCTCAAGGCTTGCGGCTTGACCGCCAGAACTACGACATCAACCGCCTTAATGATGTCATCATTGTTTACCGAGGTGTTAACCTTAAGCTCATGCTCAAGCGTAGTCAGCGCGTCCGGGTTAATATCCGAAACCCAAATTTGTTCCGGTGCATGGCCGCTGGCAATTAATCCGCTGATCAAACTAGACGCCATATTGCCGCCGCCGATAAAACCTATCTTGTTTGTTTTCATGATTGATAATGAGATTGTTGAGTTAAAAGTATTTTACCCTATATGAGGTCGGCATAATAAATCACAAGGCTTTTGATCTGCCAAGCTGTGCTACATTAGACATAGATAACTGACAATGGGACGCCTGATTAGGCTGATAAACACTGATTAAATAGCGCAAAGTAAACTTGGCGGCAGATTTTAAAAAAATCCGCGTAAATCCGTTTAATCCGAATCCCCCGAGTTCTATTATAAATAGACAACGCTGAGGATAAGTTACCAATAAACAGAACTTATGATTGAAACCATATATATAGAAGAAGCCATCCTGCAGCACCCCCGTGTTCTGGAGATAGCTGAGCGATTCCCGCAAGCACGAAAAATAGTCTGCACTCGTTACGGCGAAGTGTTTAATCCTAAAGCGCAAAACTTTCGTCTGCAAAAACAACAGCCCGCCCTGATACTGGCGGAAAAATATAAAAACTTTGCGCTGCCGGCACCCTCAGGTTATGGCATCGGCGCTACACGGAATTATTATTTTTCGCACATGCTGAATTGCCTGTACGATTGCCGTTACTGTTTTTTGCAGGGCATGTATCAGTCGGCAAACTATGTGCTGTTTGTCAATTACGAGGATTTTCAGCAAGACATTCGGCAGCTGTGTGCCAATTCGCCTGATGAAAGCCTGCATTTTTTTTCCGGCTACGATTGCGACAGTCTGGCTTTGGAGCCGGTAACAGGCTTTGCCGAGCAGTTTCTGCCGTTTTTTGCCAGCCTCCCCAATGCCTGGCTGGAATTAAGAACCAAAAGCACCCAGGTCAGAAGCCTGTTAAATCGCAATCCCCTACCCCGCTGCATCGTGGCTTTCAGCCTGTCCCCCGACGAAATAGCCAAAAAAGTCGAGGCTAAAGCGCCCTCGGTGCAACGCCGTCTGGACGCCTTATGCAAATTACAGGATCAGGGCTGGCAAATTGGCCTGCGCTTCGATCCACTGATTTATCAATCCGGCTATCAACAAGACTACCGACAATTTTTCGAACAGGTTTTTTCCTGTATCGATTTAAACTTGCTGCATTCGGTCAGTCTTGGCGTATTCAGATTACCGGAGAGTTTTTTTAAAAAAGTGCATAAACTTTATCCTGAAGAAAAACTCTTTGCCAGTCCGCTGGTCAGTCAGCAAGGAATGGTGTCTTATAAACAGGAATTGGAGCAAGAAATGATGAGCTATTGCGCCGAACAAATCCTGACTTACATTCCAGCCGAGAAATTTTTTCCATGCGCATTATAAAACGCACTATCCTGGTGACTGGTGCAAGTTCCGGCATAGGTCGCGCGATCGCCAAAAATTTATTGCAACAGGGGCATAATGTGATCGGTGCCTCCCGCGATTGCGGAAAATTCATCCGGACTATGGATAACTTCACGCCGGTGCAGCTGGATTTAAGCAGGTTAAATGAGTTACCGCAAAAAATGCGCGCTCTGGAGCAAAGGTTTCCGGAGCTCGATGCTGTGGTTTTTTGTGCCGGTAGGGGGCAGTTCGGCTCGGTCGAAGAGTTTTCCTATGCGCAAATCGAAGATTTGATGACGCTGAACTTTACCAGTCAGGCGTTTTTAGTGCGAGCGTTAATGCCAGCGTTAAAACGTAAGAAGCATAGCGATTTGATTTTTATCGGCTCAGAAGCGGCCTTAAAAGGCAGTCGTAAAGGAGCGCTGTATTGCGCCAGCAAGTTTGCGCTACGAGGCTTTACCCAGGCATTGCGTGAAGAATGTGGCAAAAGCAATGTCCGTATCTGCCTGATCAATCCGGGCATGGTCAAGACCGAATTTTTTGACGACCTGGCATTTGAGCCGGGCGATGATGTCAGTAATTTTATTGAGCCGGACGATGTTGCCGAAGCGGTATCTTACGTGCTTAATTCGCGGACGCAGATTGTGATAGATGAAATCAATCTGAGTCCTCTGAATAAGGTTGTGAAATTTAAAAAATAATAAACAGCGCCAGCAGAGCGCATCAGTACAAAAACAACAAAAGATTTAACGCAGCTCTTCGCTGTTTTGCAGCACTAGCAAACGATTGTTGGCAGGCATCGCAATATCATGCAATAAGCTTAAACCTCTGGCTGTTGCCAAAAACAAGATGTCTTCAGCGTTTTTAATGCCGCTTGAAGGGTTTTGGTTTTTAAGCCATCGATCAAATCGGGCATTGCTGTCACTGGTATAGGTCCCGTTATAATTAAATGGGCCATATATACACACCAGCGCTTTAGGTTTCAGATAAACAGCCAGGCGATCAAATAATATCCGTACTTCACTCGAGCTCATGATATGCAGGGTATTGGCGGTAAATAAGGCGTCACAGGATTCGCAGGGCCATACCGCATCGGTGACGTCCAGTGTTATCGGCGGTTTCAAATTGGCTAACTGCGCTTCTTGCTGCCACAAACAAATACCCGGAATATTGTCAGCCCTATCGGTAGCTTGCCATGTCAGATGCGGAAGGTGTCTGGCAAAATAGCAGGCATGCTGGCCCGTACCGCTGCCGATTTCCCAAACAGTCGTTGGCTGGCAAAAAATGGTGCTGAGCACATCCAAAATGGGTGCTTTATTATTGTCACAGGCCTGAGAAAAAGGTTTATGGGGCATGGCTTTTTAGGGATTGATGCTATTCTGTGGCTTTAACTGTACTGTTTTTAAAAATGGAAGTAAAACAAATCAATAGCATGGCGCAGGTTGATAGCGCTGCCTGGAATCTGCTGACTGGTGTGGCTTATCCTTTTCTGCGCCATGAGTTTTTATTAGCGCTGGAGCAAAGTGGATCTGTTTCCGAGCAAACAGGGTGGATGCCTGCGCATTTGCTGGTTATGGATCAGGAAAAATTGCTTGCAGTTATGCCGCTGTATCACAAGCTGCACTCCTACGGTGAATATGTGTTTGATCACCAATGGGCGCAGGCCTATCAGCAGCACGGACTCGCTTATTATCCGAAATGGGTGACAGCTATCCCTTTTACGCCCTGCCAGGGAGCTCGCATAGTCATTCAGCCGGAAGGCACAGATCAGCTGGCCGTTACGCAGATTTTGCTGGCTTTTGTAAAACAGCGTTCAGAACAGCTAAATATTTCGTCGTGGCATTGCTTGTTTCCTGAACAACAACAGGCGGAGCTGTTACGGTCATTGGGTTTAAGTATTCGGGAAGGCGTTCAGTTTCAATGGTTTAACCAGGGTTACAGTGATTTCAATGATTTTCTGCATACTCTGAATGCCAGTAAACGCAAAATGCTCAAGCGTGAACGGCGTAAGGTCAGCGAACAGGGTATCCATTTATTGCGTATTACAGGAACGGAGGTCAGCGAGTCGCAATGGCAGGCATTTTTTCAGTTTTACGCGATGACTTATGTAAAAAGAGGCTCGCAGCCTTATCTGAATCTGGCGTTTTTTCAACAAATAGCCGCAACCATGGGCGAGCAATTATTGCTGGTACTGGCGATTAGAGACGATAAGACGATTGCGGCGGCATTAAGTTTTGTCGGCAGCGATACCTTGTATGGCAGGTATTGGGGTTGTTATGACGAATATAACAGCCTGCATTTTGAAACCTGTTATTACCAGGGACTGGATTATTGTATAGAGAGAGGCTTAAAGCGGTTTGATTCAGGCGCCCAGGGAGAGCATAAAATTTCGCGTGGTTTTGAACCGATCACCACCTATTCCGCACACTGGATCAAAGATGCCAGGTTTGCAGCTGCGATTGAACATTTTTTAGACAGGGAACAAAAAGCCGTGCAGAGTTATAAGCAGGATGCCGCTGCTTACCTGCCGTTTAAGCAGTAAATTTTTGGTGGATTTTGAGACAATAGGTAAGGCGCTGTTGCGAAGACACGAAGACACGAAATAAATTTTCATGTCTTCGTGAAAATACTTTGTTCAGTCTTAAACCGTTAAGTTACTGATTGATAGTCTAAACACCATTGGGATATGCATAGCTGTAATGCTTGCGCAAGGGTTTGACCACTTCCCATTGACTGTCCAATCCCGCATGGAAAGATACCAGATCGCCCGGTAAAATGCGTACCGGCTCTCCGTCAGCGGGAGTTACCAAAATTTCGCCATCCAGGATATAGGCACATTCAGTTTCATCAAAATCGATTGGAAATTTTGAAATTTCTTTTTCCCAGATTTCCCAGCTGAAAACACCCAGCTCTTTTAAACGCGCTTCGCTCGGATTGTGTTCGACAGTAATTTTGCTCATGATCATCCTAATAAATTGTTTATTGAAAAGACGATTTTAGCATCAGGCCTGCCATTGTGCTATTTGCCAGCTATACTCCGAACGGTTAATTTCTCGGTTTTAATTTTTGTGAAAATATAGTAAAAAGCGCAAAAAATCCTGTCCAACACCGGAGCGTCTTTTATGATCACTTTAGAATTGACCGAACAACAACTGGACGAGCTATATGATGAAATGTTATCAAACACCAGTTCATTGGCTCGAAAAAAATGTCTAATCATTTATCTCAGAGCGAAGGGCTATTCGCGTTGTGAAATAGCGGATATCGTAAGAGTCGACGAAGACACGGTCACCAACCATGTAAAAATATTCGTTAATAGCGGCTTACAAGGCTT
>CANNNN010000155.1 GCA_947506075.1 Methylococcaceae bacterium | reverse complement strand
CAATAAACCGTTGGTTAGAATCCAGCTTATTGAATTCCCCGGCAAATGACATCAATGCTTGACTATAATTGGCAAACTGTTCAGCAGCATGACTCGCTACAAAGAAGCCAAATATTAACCTTACCAGTATCATTAAGAAGATCATAAAGCCAAAAATCAACAGAAACAGTCGTCCAAATAAGGTCTTAGGTAGAAATTTCATTCGTTAATTTTCTTTTGTAAAAAGGACTTTCAAATCATGGCATCGTCGGACTGGTGCTTTTATCCTGAACCAACACATAACCCAGTCCTCTAACCGTTTGCAAGTAAACAGGCTTGGCCGGATCATTTTCCAGCATCCGGCGTAAACGATAAATCTGCGTGTCGACAGAACGGCAGTCAACCTCGTTATCCTTCCCTTTTATCAGATAACTGAGCTGTTCTCGTGACAAGGGTTTCCCGGCGTGTTGAGCCAGAACATTAAGTAAGGCAAATTGATTGGAGCTTAATTCAAGCCTGTCATCATTTTTGTATAAACAACGCTGGGAGAAATCCAACACATACGGGCCAAAAGAAAATAACAAAACAGTATGATCGGGCAAACTGGCCTGCACCCGGGGGCGGCGGCGTAAAGCAGCCTGAATACGCGCCAACAAAACATTGGCATTAAAAGGTTTGGCAAGATAATCGTCAGCGCCAGAGAGCAAGCCGGCTATGGAATCATTTTCACTGCCGTTGGCGGTTAACATGATGATGAGCGGGCAATTGTCTTCCGCCTGTAAACGGCTGCAAACTGACAAGCCATCTTCACCCGGCATCATCCAATCCAGTATGATCAAATCATAAAAAGACCGCTTTAAATTCTGCGTCATCTGTTCCGCATCAGCCACACACTCAACTTCAAAACCTTTCTCGACTAAGAAATATCTTAAAAGTGACCGTAAACGCGGATCGTCGTCAACAATTAAAATTTTGGCAAAAAGTGTCATCTGATCTGATAGCGCCGAATGGGAATTATTCGCCAACCTTACCAATCTTTATCGAACTATCCTAATTAATTACAGAAGTGAGTTTTACCCTCAACCTAACAGCCACAAGCCCTACCGCTTTCTTGTGACATTTGGTGACAATCCCAAACTGGATTAAAACTCGGCACATGCTGCCATATATTTGCAGCTTTAAATCGGCATAACTGATTCGGTGTATAGCTCTGATCCATCTTTATGTTTTTAATAACAAGGATAGCAACTTGGTGAATGGCCGGTTTAGGGAAGCGTAAAATCATAGCCTAAAGGCTGTGACTGGGACATGAAAGCCCGAAAACCACATATCAGTAGGTTGACGCCGATTTGGCGATGAAAGAGCGAGCACTGGCCCGACTTCAGGAACCCTATATGAAACCACTCCGGTATTGCGCTCCAGATTCCCTTCTTCAGTTCTTGGAATCGCTGTAATTAGGCAAAGCTTGCGAGCGAGATAGATGCTTCTAATCCACGCTGCATCTCACTTGCGGCAATGCACTGTGCATAAAAATAAACTGGTCATAATGGCCGTCAAGTTTGATAAAAAATTGAGTGGAGTTAGTTTTTTGTTCAACGCATTAGCGTGCCTCAAGAGTCGCTAAAAATTTTAGAAATTTTTACACTATCTTATCGCGTTCTAAAATTCTTACTCCTGAAAAACAGGGAAACTTCTGTCTCTAATTTATCGCAAAGTGTTGTAAAAGTGTCGACAGCCAACCCCATCTATTTATTGATCTTCTTCATAGTGTCAAATCACCTAATGTTACAAGTTGCAGCAATTGATTTCAAGTCTAAAAAATAAACTCATGATAGACTATTGCAACTTTTATAGGGTCAAAATGTATTAAGTAATTATCGTTTTTTTATCTTTATTTATTCGGAATTAATACGCTTTTGTCAGGTTATATTTTAGCTGCCCCGGAATTGAAAGGTTGCAGTCCGGGTTGCAAGGATGGTCGAGCAAACCTGGGTGTGGCTTTTGCGGTAAAGCACTGACATTACACCTTCGAAATAATTTTGGTGCTCAGCGAACCTATTGAATTGGCGCATTCATAGAAGATGATGGCAGGTTGTTCTTGGACAGCTTCAGACTCGACTATTTTTTAATTACTTCATGTCTAAAGAAATGAACGATTCATCCATTACCAACATTGCTACAGATTCCATTGATGGGATCATAAAGACCGGCGGCCAAGAGACCTTGCTTAAGGTGGGAACCTTACAGAATGCAGTTTTCAACAGCGCCAATTTCTCAAGCATCGCCACCGATGCGAGCGGCGTTATCCAAATTTTTAACGTCGGTGCCGAGCAGATGCTGGGCTATGCGGCCACCTACTTAATAAATAAGGTTACCCCGGCCGAAATTTCAGATCCTCAAGAAGTGATTGCGCGTGCCGAAGAATTGAGCTCGGCGCTCGGAACCACTATCACGCCCGGCGTTGAGGCCTTAGTGTTCAAGTCTTCTCGGGGCATTGAGGATATCTATGAACTGACTTACATACGGAAGGATGGCAGCCGCTTACCCGCTGTCGTGTCGGTCACCGCGCTACGTAATGACCAAGACACCCTTATCGGCTACCTGCTTATCGGCACTGACAACACCGAGCGCAAGCAAATAGAACAAGCGCTACGAGACAGTGAAGAACGCTTTAAAGCTTTATTTACTCAAGCTCCCGTAGGCATCGCGATAATTGATTCACTGACAGGGCGTATCTATAACGCCAATGCAAAATATGCTGCTATTGTTGGTTTATCAATAGATGAAATGCAATGCATTGATTGGATGAAAATCACCCATCCCGATGATGTACAAGCTGATCTAGATAATATGGCGTTAATGAATGCGGGTAAAACTAATGGTTTTACCCTGGAAAAACGCTATATTCACGCCAATGGTTCAATCGTTTGGATTAATTTAACGGTTGCTAAAATGAGCCGTCTTGAAGAGGGCCGCGCTTGTCATCACTGTATTGTAGAAGATATTACCGAACGCAAACAAGTTGATCAAGCCCTGAAAAGGGCGAGCGAGAAAAGTATTGCACTGCTGCGTAATGCAAGTGATGGCATCCACATCCTCGACTTTGACGGCAATATCCTTGAAGCAAGCGACTCATTCTGCGCCTTTTTAGGCTATCAACGAGACGAAGTTATTGGCATGAACGTCGCCCAATGGGATGCTTTTTTTATCGGCAACGAACTTCTTTCCACCTTAAGGCAGCAATTTGATAAGCCAACTGGATCACTGTTTGAGTCCCGCCTCCGACGTAAAGATGGTAGTCTTTTTGATGTCGAAATTAGTAGCCTTCCACTTGCGTTAGACGGCAAGCCAGCACTGTTCAACTCCTCACGCGACATCACAGAACGCAAAAAAAACGAAGAGAAACTCCGCCTTGCTGCCAACGTCTTTAGCCATGCCCGCGAAGGTATAATGATCACCGACGCGGATGGTACGATTATCGATGTCAATGCAACTTTCTGTCTCATTACCGGCTACAGCCGCGATGAAGTGATTGGTAATACCCCGCGTATGCTCAGCTCCGGTCGTCATGATCATGATTATTACGCCGCCATGTGGCGCGACCTGACCAAGAAAGGTCACTGGTACGGTGAAATCTGGAACCGACGCAAAAATGGGGAGGTGTATGCTGAGATGCAAAAAATCAGTGCCGTGCGTGATACGCATGGCAATATCCAGAATTACGTATCACTGTTTTCCGACATTACGCTAATCAAAATACACGAACAGGAGTTGGAGCACATCGCCCATTATGATGTGTTGACCAATCTGCCCAACCGAGCACTGCTGGCCGACCGTCTACAACAAGCTATGCCTCAGGTGCTGCGCCGCGAACATCACTTAGTGGTAGTATTTCTCGACCTGGATGGCTTCAAAGCCATTAACGATAATCACGGGCATAAAGCCGGAGACCAATTGCTAGTGGCTTTAGCCTTGGGCATGAAGCAGACTTTACGCGAAGGTGACACGCTCGCTCGCTTTGGTGGCGATGAGTTTGTCGCGGTACTGACTGATTTAATCGACATCAAATCCAGCATACCCATGCTCACCCGTCTGCTTGACGCCGCTGCTCAGCCGGTGCATATTGGAGACCTTGTGTTACAGGTCTCGGCAAGTCTGGGAGCCACCGAATATCCCCAGGTGGAAGATATTGATGCTGACCAGTTACTACGCCAGGCCGATCAAGCGATGTATCAGGCCAAGTTGGCAGGAAAAAATCGTTACCATATCTTTGATGCAGTTGTTGACAGTAGTATTCGCATCCGTCACCAAAGTCTGGAGCGTATTCGTGAAGCCATAATCAAGCAGGAATTCATACTGTATTACCAGCCGAAGGTGAATATGCGCACGGGGGCTATTATTGGGGCTGAAGCTTTGATCCGCTGGAATCACCCGGAAAAAGGTTTGCTGTCGCCAGCCTTATTTTTGCCGGAGATTGAGGATCATCCCCTGGCCATTGAACTCGGCGAATGGGTGATCGATACTGCTCTAACTCAAATAGAACTCTGGCGTAAGCAAGGACTGGACATACAAGTCAGTGTCAATGTCGGTGCCCGCCAGTTGCAGAAAGCTGATTTTGTTATACGTCTACGTGAAATTCTGGAGGCGCATCCGGACATTATACCGTCCTATCTTGAACTCGAAGTGTTGGAGACCAGTGCGTTAGAGGATATAGCCGCTGCTTCACTGCTTATTGAAGACTGCCGCAAGCTCGGCGTCAGTTTTGCCCTTGATGACTTTGGCACCGGTTATTCGTCGCTGACTTATCTAAAACGACTTTCGGTTGCCCTACTCAAGATCGACCAGAGTTTCGTGCGGGATATGCTCAATGACTCGGACGATCTCGCTATTATTGAGGCTGTGGTTGGTTTGGGTCGCACCTTTCGCCGCCAGGTGATCGCTGAAGGGGTAGAGACCGTTGAACACGGCACCCAGCTGCTGCAACTCGGCTGTGAACTGGCCCAAGGTTATGGTATCGCCCGTCCCATGCCCGCAGACCAATTACCTAAATGGGCGATAACCTGGCGACCTGACCCAGCCTGGGTCAAATAGTCTTAGATAACTCACGATGATTTGCCAATGTTTTTTGCCAGTGTTGATTAACGTTCCTGGATCGCCGCTACCGAAGCTGTCCTTAAAGGTGAATGTGAACGCTGGATCTTTATCAATCCCGTCTTAGCATGTGGATGAATACAAAAAGTCTAAGAAACCAAAATGCGCAACCAGCCTTTGAGGCTATCGATTCCTTGCATCGACAAATACTCTCTACTAAGCTATGTAAACTTCAATTTCTAAGCAGAAACTCCGAGGCACTAGCGAGGCTTAGTGAGCGTCATGACCAGGGGGATTTGTAAATGACGAAAATCGCTTGGTGGCTGGTGTACCAGGCTAATTTAATTACAGCGCTTTATAACGAGCAATCAATCAGACTGACTTTATCGCCGACGTGAATCCGCCCTCCAGCACTACGGGTTACCAACCCAATTGCAAAAGTTGGCTTTTCCTGATTGAAAGCGTGGGTTAACGTTTTAAGTATGGGTAGCAAGGCATCTTACCTTGGGTATCATCGCCTCGAACATTACCTGACCGATCCGAATCTTTCGCCCCAACCAGCTTTGTTCTTCCCAGGCTTCCAGACCTTCAATAGCGATGTTTGACCGAAACCGTAGTTCACAAAGATCGGCATCGCCGACTGCTGAGGCTACAGCAGCCAGGCTTTCGCGGCTATGCAGAGTTATCTGGCCTGCTTCGTTGTCCTGATAACGGGATGAAATTCCATCGCCAACAACCCGTAACGGTAACCGATCGGGGTGCGAGAAAAGCGGATTATCGCCCAGTTGCAGTACATAATTTTCAATAGCTTCAGCTATTCGCTTGCGGCCATTTTCATCCAATGCCTGATCAACCAAAACTCTATCGTCTAAACTGACGACTAATCTGAGATCTTGATGATCGAATCGAAGGCTAAGACGGGCTATGCCAGGCGTATTCACCAGAGCAATAAACTCGTGTTTTTTACTCCAAGCATGATCAGTTACGCTTGCGTTGGCAAAGCGAATGCCAAGAACCCGATCACCCTTGATTCGACCTTCAGCTAGAACCTCTAAAACATCAGAGGGTTCAGGTGTAAAACCCTTTACGGGATAACGATATAAAGCAACGACATTAGCCATAGGCATACTCCATCGATACAAAACTGATTGCCGCATCGCAACGATTCAAGGTTCAAAATTGCTCTTGCACCTTGAATCTTTAGCGCCCGATTTAACCTTCAATAAT
>CANNNN010000154.1 GCA_947506075.1 Methylococcaceae bacterium | reverse complement strand
TAGTAATAAGTTGTTGTTTATAAAGAATAATCGAGTTACATAAGGATTAATTAACACGCATTAAGAGTGGCAAAAAATTTTCGAAATTTTTTCACTATTTTTTTTCGCGTTCTAAATTTCTTGCTCCTGAAAAACTGGGAAACTTCAGAACACTAAGAAGCGCACTCTAAACAAAAAAGACTAGGCCGTAAACGTATTGGAACAGACCCGTACCGGATCCAGTCATCAACTTACGAAGAAGAACACCGGTTAAACCTTAATGCTTAGACTGTAAACCAAATGAAATACCTGCTAAATCTGAAGTTTTGACAGACACACCCTATGCCATTTTGAACAACCCTGATTGATAAACCTAATGCCGTTACTGGATAGCTGAAGAACCCATATTATTCGACCCTCACACAACCATAACGGGGGCCGTGACTAATTTTTTTGCTACATTGATGATTTTTTACTCAACTTTTTAAGGGGTCATGCCATGAAAAAAATGAAAGTAGTCTTGGATTTTGTTAAATTTCCTGTCAAAGAAAAAGTCACCTTCTATCGCAATGTCATTGCCAATCTTACCGACAATCCGACCTTTCCTAATCCCGATGCTTCTTTAACCGATGCTAAGAATATGACAGATGCCTTAGAAAACTCCATTCTGGCAAGAATTGACGGCAGCCGCATTGCGCTGTCTGCAATGCATGATGCAGAGGCGGCAGCCGATGCGCTATTTCGCGTACTGGCCGCTTATGTAGAACGCATCGCCATAGGGGATGAAACGAGTATTTTGAGCAGTGGATTTCACGGTTCCAAACAACCTACCCTAGCCCAAAAAGCAACCTTATCGGTCATTGATGGCGCACATTCCGGCACGGTAAAATTGATAGCCAAGGCCGTAGAAAAATCCGGCTCTTATATTTGGCAATATGCCCAAGACACGGTACCCGACAGCCACGGCGGCTGGACAGACGCCGGCATTTGTACCCGCTCTACGTTTGAAATCAGCGACCTTAATGTGGCGAGCAAATACTATTTTCGGGTAGCTGCCGTCACACCGGACGGCGCGCAGGATTTTAGTGCGCCTGTGTTTAAAGTGGTGCAATAAAAGCAGCGTTATATAAAAAATGCTGGCGCGTCCTGCCCGCCAGCATTTTTTGATTGCTGATGTGGTGAGTTATTAATGCAGGCAAAGCCTGCACTCCAGACGCCTGGTTTAATGTCGCTTAATCATCGACGGCATCTATATAAATCATCAAAAGAGACCGTTCGCTAGAAGTGACCGTTTGCTGAGCGGAGTCGAAGCGTACGGTTTAACCTTAATCTGTCCCGCCTTAGGTAGCCAATAAAAGCAGCATTTTTTGATTGCTGATGATGATGTGGTGGTGGTGGTGGTGGTGGTGGTGGTGAGTTATTAATGCTGATGCTCATGCTCATGCATGGTACCAGCGTCCGGAACGGACACCGCATCGACGGCCACACCAAAATGGTAAACCATCAAACCGCCTAAATCGGCGCCCAGCATCATCAAGCCACAAAGCAGCGCTGCCAATATCAGAAAAAAACTGTTAGCGCCCTCACGAATAACACCCCCACTTTTCAAGCGCCAGGCCGACAATATAGCCGCCAAAGACAGCACCGATATACCGAAATATTCATGTCGCTCCATGATCGCATGAACATTATCCCCATGCGTCACTGAATCTGCGGCAATGAACCCCGCCGCTACTGTAAATGCAGCAGCCACAGTGCCAAAATACAGCAGGAAGCTGCCGATATTACGCCATTGCTGCTTTTTAGCCCACGTACCGACCAGATCCACAACAAAAAAAGCCAACAAAAAGGCGATAGGGAAATGCACCAGCATAGGATGAATATTATCCATGCTGGCAATGCCGGGCATTAATGTCGAAAAAACACCCTTGGCATCAAGTGTTGAAAGCTCTTCAAAAAAACCCAGCAAGCTTGTAACGCTGTCAACAAGACCATTGCCGTGATCGGCTCCGCCATGAATTTGAAAAGATAAAAAATTATTCATATCAACCATCACTATATATTTGTAAAGAGGATAATTTCGCTGCATAGAGACATAAACTATTACTGATAATTTACTTGGAATTTAAACAATTGCAAATCAGAGCGCCCTATTCACCCTTCAGTTTAATCATGCCGCCGGGCATCAACCGGCAATTTATCAAATACCGGATGCTTGGCTATTCCATAATGTTCGGGATAAAAAACCGCCCCAAGATACAAGCCATCAGGAGGCGCAGTAACACCACCCAGTTTGCGGCTTTTAACCTCCAGCAACTCTGCTGTCCAGTCTACCGACTCTTTGCCTGCACCAATACTGATCAAAACCCCGGCAATATTTCTGACCATGTGGTGCAAAAAAGCATTAGCCGAAATATCGATAATGACTCTATCGTCTTCCCGATAAACATCAATAAAATACATCGCCCGAAACGGACTTTTGGACTGACAGCCTTGCGCCCTAAACGAAGAAAAATCATGCTTGCCGATCAGATGTTGAGCCGCCTTATGCATGATTTCAGCATCCAGCGGACTTGGGCACCAGGTCACCTGCTTGCGCAATAACGCTGACTTGATAGGCCGATTAAGAATCACGTAACGATAAAAACGGGCAACAGCACTGTAACGGGCATGAAAATCGCCCACGGCCAGCTTTACCCAAGTAATTCTGACATCATCCGGCAGATTACTGTTGCCACCCAGCATCCAGGCGTGCAGCTCGCGTTCAACTTTTGCTTCAAAATGGACAATCTGCTCCAGCGCATGCACGCCGGTATCGGTTCTTCCTGCGCACTGCACGGTAACCGGATGATTGGCGACTTTCGACAAGGCCTGTTCAAGCACCTGCTGCACACTACGCTGCTGGGTTTGCCACTGCCAGCCGGAATAACCGCTGCCATCGTATTCGATACCCAGCACGATACGCGTCATGCCCTACCCTTGACGAAATACCACTGTCCCGTAGGGCGTGCTGTGCGCGCCTTGGTTGTTAAGGCGCGCACAGCACGCCCTACAGATAATCCAGGATAAAACGCATTACTGCAGCAATACCCTAGGCTTACAAAAAAACACTTATTCATGAATAAAAACCTTAACCCCAACCTCGACCCGATTAAATAAATCCAGCACATCATTATTGTTCATCCGGATACAACCATGCGAACCGGGACTACCGTTGATCAAGTGATCAGGACAACCGTGAATATAAATATAGCGCCAGGCGGTATCGACCTTGCCGTAACGATTTTTGCCCGGTTCCAGACCGCCCAGCCACAGGATACGGGTTAATATCCAGTCACGTTGCGGGTGTTGCTTAGCCAAATCACTCGTATAAATTTCACCGGTGGCCCGTCTGCCGACAAAAACAGAATTTAACGGCTGACCCTCGCCAATCTTGGCCCTGATCTTATGCCAACCGCTAGGCGTACATTCACTGCCCCTCAATTCGCCAGCGCCATTTTTCGCGGTGGAAACCCCATAACTTTGCATACGGTTTCCGTCCTTATAAATAGTCAGTTGCTGGCGACCGATACTGATATCCAGATAGTTTTGCTTATCGCCAAACTCATTATTGTTCATACTGCCCTCACCCCGGCTTTAATCGTTGCTGTATTCTACGCGGATACCGGCAAAACGGGTCAAAGCTGATCCAGCGGACTGATTACACCCCGGCCGCCTTTGTTCAACACATGGGTATAAATCATCGTCGTGGCTACATTGCTATGCCCCAACAACTCTTGTACCGTGCGAATATCATAACCCGCTTCCAGCAGATGTGTTGCAAACGAATGCCGCAAGGTATGCGGCGTGGCTGGTTTGCTAATTCCCGCAGCCAAAACCGCCTTCTTCATCGCCCGTTGCAATAATTTCTCGTCGATATGATGGCGGCGCTCAACACCGCTACGCGGGTCTAGTGAATAACTACCGGAACAAAAAATATACTGCCAACACCATTGTGTTGCTGCATTCGGATATTTTCTCGCCAGCGCGTCCGGCAAAAACACATCGGTCTTGCCAAGGCGCTTGTCATCCTCAAACAAAGCCCGACGCTGTTCCAAATGAGCCTGTAAGCCTGTAGCCAAGGAAGACGGCAGTATCGTCACCCTGTCCTTCCCGCCCTTACCTTCGCGGATCAGAATCTCGCCGCGCTCAAAATCCACGTCCTTGACCCGCAAACGTACGCATTCCATCAAGCGCATTCCGGTTCCGTACAACAAATTCGCCATCAGTCCATACACGCCTTTCATCCGCATCAGCACCTCCCGGACCTCGGTGCGGGTCAATACTACCGGCAGACGTTGCGGACGCTTGGCCCGCACCATGTTATCCATCCACGGCAAATCGACTTCCAATACCTCCTTGTATAAAAATAGCAGGGCAGAAAAGGCCTGATTTTGTGTCGAAGCCGACACCTGGCCATCAAACGCCAGATGAGTTAAAAATGCTTCCACTTCCGCAGCGCCCATTTCTTTTGGATGTTTTTTATGATGAAACAAGATAAAGCGCTTGATCCACTGCACGTATTGGGTTTACGTGCGGATGCTGTAGTGCTTGACGCGAATGCGATCACGCACCTGATCCAGGAGTTTAGGAGGCGAATTAAGCGGTGTAGAACTTATTTGCATGACAAGGTGACTATCAAAAAATAAACGTGATAGTATCTACAAAATCAACAAAAGCTGTAGGGGTATACACCTAGTTTTGAATTTTAATAGCCAGCTTTTTAGGTGTCTATTTTTGAAAATACACCTTTTTAGGTGTCTACTTTACGTTAGGGTTCGCCAAAATGCCATCAGTGCTCCGTCTCATCTTGTTGTTGGCAATCTCACTTTCAATTGCCGGGTGTAACAGTGGCCGCGTTGAAGAGCTTGAAAGTCAGGTTGCCGAACTCGAATCCAAACTTGAAGAAGTCCGTTCCAAATTAAGTGATGCCGAGTCAGAAGTAAGCACCCTAAAAAGCGCCGTAGATGACCTGAACAGTGCTGTCGATGAGTTTCAGTACACGGATTGGAGGATTGTCGTTTCAAATGTGCAGTCCGCCGCCAGTGAAGTTGAAAGTGCGGCAAGTATTGTTGAATCTTCAGTTGAAGATGCAGTCAGTGCAGCAAACTAATCACCCTAACCCTACAGTCGAGGGGACGCGCCGCGATGAAGCCGCGTCGCGCCCCTCACTTCCACGTTAGGCACAGAACCGATTCAATGAAACGCGACTTATTCGTTACCACAGAAGAATTTGCTGAAAAGTTGTTTCAGTTAATTGATCTACCGTTGTTTGATGACTCATTGAGGCTAGTAGTAAGCGAAGTGGCTTGCTCTATGTCACTAGAGCACTGGCCTGCAACTCTCAGCTTGCTCAAGTCAGGGATGCTGCCTTCCGCAGCCATTGTGCATAGAGCCCAGTTCGAGGCATTACTTCGATCCATTTGGATTCTTTACGCCGCGACTGAAGAGCAGTTATCGAAGCTTTCTAAAGAGCTTACCGTTGAAACAGAACAGAACACTAAAAACCTGCCTCAGTCATCAGACATGATGGTGGCAGTTAATAAAAAGGGACCACCTCAAGCTTACGAGGCTCTTAATCGATTCAAAGAAAACTCATGGAAAGCTCTGAACTCTTATGTTCATGCAGGTATTCATCCAATTAAAAGGCATGCAGAAGGCTATCCTATGCAATTGGTAGAGAGCGTTGCTAGGAACGCAAATGGGCTAGCAGTTTTGAGCGCGATGCAAGCTGCCGTTCTAAGCGGGGTTCAGCCGCTTCAACGTGAGATTCTTGATCTTGCTACGCATTACCCAGACTGTATGCCACCACCTCTATGAATGGCGATCAAAAGCGCCTAACATTACGGTCAAAAGGGACGTGCCGCCCTGTGGCGGCTTTGAAAGTTTGTTTTTTATCAAGGTTTTGCGGCTTCGTTAAAGCTCAGTGAGCGGCGCGCCCCTTACCACAACGTTAGCGTGTTTTCCGAAAATAAGGGTACAATGCCAGACATGAATAATATTTCTATTACTGATATTCTTGAGCTTCCGGTACAAGAACGCATTCGTCTCGTTGAACTTATCTGGGATAGCGTTGCAGCAGTACCCGAAGTTTTGAAAATTTCGCCCGAGCTTAAGGCTGAACTTGAAGTGCGTCTGGCGGAGTTTGAAACAAATCCAGAAGCTGGTTTTTCTTGGGATCAAGTGAAAACTCACCTTAAAGATGGCTCATGGCGTACCGCCTGAAATTTTCTTCGCGAGCTTTGCGCGAAATTGGCAACGCTCAAGAATGATACGAATTACAAAGCTCAGGCCTCGGCGAAGAATTCATTGCCGCAAT
>CANNNN010000153.1 GCA_947506075.1 Methylococcaceae bacterium | reverse complement strand
GAAAAAGAAGTACTTCTTGAAGCCTTGAAGGTAACGCTAGATACCCACGCCGATCAGCTTTCCAAGCTTGAATCGGCCCTGGCAGAACAAAAAACTGCTTTACAACAGCAGAACAATGTTCAACAGGTCTTATCCGACACGCTAAAAAATTTCCAGCCAGCCGTGATACAAGCCGCAGAATCGGCACCGGTTATTAACACCTGGCAGCAGCCCGTACAAAAGGAAGAAACCCCCGCTCTCAAAGAGCCGCTGATTGTGCAGGAAAGCCCGACTATTCAGGTTAATGAAGATCCTCAAGCGACTGCAACACCGATTGAACCAGTATCGACTTTAGAAACAGCAGCACCCATGTTTGCAGACATAAAGCCGAAACAGGTGGTTGAAAAAGAACCTTACGTATCATTGGATATAGAACAACAGCCGGTTGTTCCCGCTAAAGGTTCATTTGGAAAAATCAAAAACCTGTTTGGTAAAGCAAAGTCACAGCCTGTTAAAACCGAACCACAATGGGCAGTTAAACAACCCGATGTAACACTGCCCTCGGATATTGAGCAGCAACCTGATATTGAAGCGCCAGTAAAAACAGAAAAACCCCAGGGAAAACTAAAAGACTTATACAGTAAATTCAAATCGAACGGCAAATGATCTGTGCCGGGCTAGCGTTAGGTCTGGCTTCGTAAGGAATTGATATCATGCTGACTATCCTGCAACTCCCGGTCTTAAACGATAATTACATTTATCTGATTCACGATCCTGTCTCGGGCGAAGCCGCTGCGGTAGACCCTGCGCTTGCCCAGCCGGTTCTGGACGTGCTGGAAGAAAAGGGTTGGCAGTTAACTTGCATTCTAAATACCCATCATCATTCGGACCATATTGGCGGAAATCTGGAGCTAAAACAAAAAACCGGCTGCACGATTATTGCGGCTCATGCTGACCAGCATAGAATCCCCGGTTTTGATCATGGCCTAGGCGACGGCGATCTGATAACACTTGGCAAGCATGCTATCAGAATCATCTCGACACCAGGGCATACCAGCGGCCATATTGTTTATCATTTTACTGAAGAACAGGCGCTGTTTTGCGGGGACACGTTGTTTGTAATGGGTTGCGGCAGATTGTTTGAAGGTACTGCCGAACAGATGTGGTGTTCGTTGCAGAAATTAAAGGTCTTGCCGGTAGCGACCCGAATTTATTGTGCCCATGAATACACACAAGCCAATGGCCGGTTTGCGTTAACAGTAGAACCCGGAAACCTGCAGTTACAGCAAAGAATGACTGTTATCGATCAGCTGAGGGCAAAACACTTGCCGACGGTGCCATCGACGATAGCACAGGAACTGGCGACTAATCCGTTTTTCAGGGAAGACAGCTGGGCGTTGCAGGAAACGATTAAGATGATGAGCAGAAAACCGGTAGAGGTTTTTGCGCAAATTAGGCGCTTGAAGGATAATTCTTAACGGACTGCCCAGGGGACTGAGAAGGCGCACACAGCACGCCCTACCCAGTTTCCTGAGCTTTAGATCTAACCCTTAGGCCGCATATGCGGGAACAATAACACATCACGTATTGACGGCGCATCGGCAAACAGCATGACCAACCGGTCGATGCCTATGCCCTCCCCTGCAGTCGGCGGCATGCCATGCTCCAGCGCGATAATATAATCGGCGTCAAAATGCATCGCTTCATCATCGCCGGCCTCTTTTTCTTCGACCTGTTTCTGGAAGCGAGCAGCCTGATCTTCGGCGTCATTCAGCTCGGTAAAACCATTGGCAATTTCCCGTCCACCGACAAAAAACTCAAACCGATCAGCAACATGCGGATTTTCATCATTACGTCTCGCCAGAGGCGAGACCTCAACCGGATAAGCGGTAATAAAGGTCGGGTTCATCAGCTTGCTTTCGACGGTTTTTTCAAATATCTCGATCTGTATCTTGCCCAGACCGTAACCGTCTTTAATCGCAATGCCCAAGCCTAGTGCGACTTTTACCGCAGACTCGCGGTTATCAATATCACCGGCTGTTAAATCAGGATTAAAGTGCAGAATCGAATCAAACACGGTCATACGATCAAAGGGCTTGCCGAAATCGTATTGTTCGCCCTGATAGGTAATCTCCGTTATTCCCAGCACTTCAACCGCGACGCCGCGCAACATGGCTTCGGTTAAATCCATCAAATCCTGATATTCCGCATAGGCCTGATAAAATTCCAGCATGGTAAATTCGGGATTGTGACGTGTCGATAAACCCTCGTTGCGGAAATTGCGGTTAATTTCAAAAACCCGCTCGAAACCGCCGACCACCAGACGTTTTAAATACAGTTCCGGCGCGATGCGCAAATACAGCTCCATATCCAGCGCATTATGAAAAGTCGTAAACGGACGCGCGGTTGCGCCGCCGGGGATCATCTGCATCATCGGCGTTTCTACTTCCAGAAACTGACGCTCGATCAAAAACTGGCGGATATAGGCGACCACCTTGGAGCGGATCAAAAAGGTATTGCGCGAGCTTTCGCTCATGATCAAATCAAGATAACGCTGGCGGTATTTAATTTCCTGATCGGCCAGACCGTGGAATTTTTCAGGCAGTGGGCGCAGGGCTTTGGTCAGCAAACGAATATCATCGACCTTGACGCTCAGTTCACCGGTTTGGGTGACAAACAATACGCCTTCCGCGCCGAGTATGTCGCCGATATCCCATTTCTTGAACTGCTCGTTGTAGAAGTTTTCGGGCAGCGTATCGCGGGTCACATAGAGCTGGATTTTTCCGGACATGTCCTGAATATGCGCAAAACTTGCCTTGCCCATCACCCGCCGTGTCATCATCCGACCGGCAAGTTTTACCCGAATCGGCTCCGCTTCGAGTTCTTCCTTGGTTTTTTCGCCATATTCGGCCAGCAGTTCACCTGCCACCACATTGCGGCGGAAATCGGTAGGGAACGCAATGCCGCCGTTCTCGCGCAACTCGTTTAATTTGCTGCGGCGTTGTTTGATTTGTTCTTGTTCGTCTTGCTGAATTTCTGACATTTTATTTGATAACTCTTGTTGTTTTAGTATGTGTTTATAAGCCGCTTTTCAAACTAGCCTCAATAAACTGATCCAGATCGCCATCCAGTACCGCCTGAGTGTTGCCGGTTTCGACATTGGTGCGTAAATCCTTGATCCGCGACTGATCCAAAACATAAGAGCGAATCTGGCTGCCCCAACCTATGTCCGACTTGGTGTCTTCCAAAGCCTGAGCCGTTTCGCTACGCTTGCGCATTTCCAGTTCATACAACTTAGCTTTCAATTGCTTCATCGCGGTGTCGCGGTTTTTATGCTGCGAGCGGTCACTCTGGCATTGCACGACGATACCGGTCGGGTTGTGGGTCATACGCACAGCCGATTCAGTTTTGTTGATATGCTGACCACCCGCGCCGCTGGCACGGTAAACATCGACGCGTATATCGGCGGGATTGATGTCGATGTCGATATCGTCGTCGATTTCAGGCGCCACGAACACCGACGCAAATGAGGTATGACGGCGATTTCCGGAGTCGAACGGCGACTTTCTGACCAGACGATGTACACCGGTTTCGGTGCGTAGCCAGCCGTAGGCATATTCACCTTCAAATCGAATCGTCGCACTTTTAATACCGGCCACATCGCCCGATGATTCTTCGATCAATTCGGTTTTAAAGCCTTTGCGCTCGCCCCAACGCAAATACATGCGTTCGATTATAGATGCCCAATCCTGGGCTTCGGTGCCGCCAGAGCCGGACTGTATGTCCAGAAACGCATTGTTGGCGTCCATTTGCCCGGAGAACATGCGCCGAAACTCCAGGTCTGCAACCCTTTTTTCAAAGTGAGCCAGATCATCGACGACGGTCTCAACCGTGTCTTCATCGTCTTCTTCTACCGCCATCAGTAACAGTTCTTCTGCGTCAGAAAGGCCTCGCTCCAAATCATTAATGGTGTTAACGATGATTTCCAGTTGGCCACGCTCCTTACCCAGAGCCTGAGCTTCTTCTGGCTTATCCCAAATTTTCGGGTTTTCCAGTTCTCTTAAAACTTCGACTAAACGCTCGCTCTTAAGGTCAAAGTCAAAGATACCTCCTAAGGGCATCGCCACGACTTTTTAAGTCGGCTATTTTATATTTTATCGGGTTTATTTCTTGCATGAGGTGTATTTAACCAATGACACTCAGAACCAACGCCTAGCAACGCCGGTCGATGATAATTTTAACAGTCAGTTATTATAAACCATAAGTGGGAGCAGTTCATCCCAAACTGGCTACCAAACCAGGGCAATCGCATTAAAAGCACTTAAAAATTGTTCGGCGACAATTACCCTGCTCGGTCGGCGACAACTAGCTTGACCTTGATCAGATAGCCATGTTTATGGGCATCCAGCAAGTCCAATAAGGTTCCGAAAAAATAACCACTATCGGCTCGAGTAATAAACCGCATTTTGCTGGGTAGATGAACCAGTAATTGTTTAACGAATTTAACGACACCATTACTGGTATAGACGTTTCCCCTTCTATACCAGGCTTGCAGAATCTCATTTCTTCCGGCCCAAAAAATGAATAGCTTAGCCCTTAACACAAAATGGTTGGCCTTATGCTTAATCTTCAGACATTCCAGCTTGAACACCGCATAGATCGACATAAAGACATGATTGTTCTGGGTAGTAATCGTGCGGGTTGGCGACTTAGCCAAGCCCGCATTGGATTTTAACGACTTATGGAGCCCCTCAATTTTCCATCGTTTTTGGGTAAGCGCCCAGTCCAGCCATCTATTTTCCCATAGCAAAATCAGTCATCCTTATCATTTTGAATGAGGATGAGTCATGGTGTTATCAGCAAACTGGAAAATTCATATTGAAACCTGGCAGAACAGCGGCTTATCGCAAGCGGCCTATTGCCGGCAGCAGGGTTTGGATGCGCATACCTTTTCAAGCCAGTTGCATGCATTCAGATCCCAGCGAACGGCTGACTCGCCAATACTGATTCCTGTTCAGATTCAGTCTTCGCCGCCTGAGTCGATGCTGCTGCAACTCGTCCAGGGACATCGACTAGAGCTCCCCATATCGGTTTCGGCACAGTGGCTGGCGGAGTTGCTGCGATGCCTGGCTTGGATGCGACACCGGCTCAGATCTTGTTGGCGGTCGAGCCGGTGGATAGGCGCCGTGGCATTGATGGCTTGTCGGCTCATGTGCAGCAAGCTTTAGGTGATGCGCCTTGCGCCGGAATACTTCAAACAGCATCAGATCTATTTTATAGCCAGTGTGTGCGGGCGACTGAGGTTGAAGCTATTGCGAAGGGCGCAAATACAACAAAAATGAGCCTTTACAAGTATTTTCCCTCTAAGGATGAGTTGGTGGTCGCATTTCTACGCCAGCGGGATGAAGACTTTACAACCTGGTTTGTAGAGCAGCTCGAAGGGAAAGCCGACAATCCTAAAGCAAAGTTATTGGCGATTTTTGATGTGATTGTAGAATGGCTGGATATTCCTGAGTTTCGAGGTTGTGCATTTATTAATGCAGCGGCTGAGTTTCCGGTGGAAGGCAATCCTGTTCATTAGGTCTATGCAGAGTTCTATGATAAATTTAGAAACTACATTGCTGACTTAGCAAAGCAGTGCGGTTCGATACAACCGGAAAGCTTAGCGGTTCAGCTTAGTCTTTTGATTGAAGGTGCAATTGTCTCAGAACAAATGAAGCGTGATTCAGGTTCAGCCGCACAGGCCAAGCAGGCGGCTATCACACTTATTGAGGGCAGCTTGTAATGAGCAAGCTGTATCAAATCATTGTTAAATATTATGTTGAGAAAAATCTATGAGTGAGTTTTATCACGAGGGCAGTCGTAAATGGCAAAGTCAGTTTGATACCCAGCGAATGGCTGATCGATTAGTTGAAGCCATTGTCTCAAATCAAATTAGCCCGGAAGACAAGGTTTTCATAGAAGAACAAAACATGTTTTTCTTTGCTACGGTTGATTTAGAGGGTCGTCCGTCATGTTCTTACAAGGGCGGAAGCGTAGGACTGGTCAAAGTTCTCGATGAGAGTACGGTTGCCTTTCCGCTATATGATGGAAGTGGAATGTATTTATCAGCAGGCAATGTTTTGGTTAATGAGAATGTCAGTCTGTTATTTGTAGATTTCCAACGACAAGCTCGCCTTCGATTTAACGGTAGTGCTTTTGTGCAAGAAAATGATCCGCTAATGAGCCATTGGCCTGAAGCTGAAATGATCTTGCGGATAAAGCTGCGAGACATGTTTCCGAATTGCCCGCGTTATATTCACAAAATGACACTGGTGGAAGAGTCGTCATTTGTTCCCAAGAAGCATTGCGAAACCCCAGTTCCTGCTTGGAAGCGCCTGGAAGTAGTCGCTGACGTATTACCGTCAAAGGATGCTCACTTGGCAGGG
>CANNNN010000152.1 GCA_947506075.1 Methylococcaceae bacterium | reverse complement strand
AGTATAGCATTGGTAGGGGCTAAGTCATTCGCCCCTAGCAATAATCCTGAAAATCGCAGTTTGTCATGGGAAATAACGAAATAAATCAATTATTTGTATTGATTTATCTAATCATCGTTTGGGTCATGGCCTACAGTTTGGTATCTCTATGGAAATTTTCGTGTTTTTCGTGGAAAATTAATTTCTAAGTTAATGCGCCTCGTCCCAATTACTGCCTATACCTATGTCGACGAGCAGCGGTACGTCAAGGTCGGCGGCGGCACACATCAGAGTTCTGATCTTCGCTGTACAGTCATCCACTTGATCTTCGGCAATCTCAAAGACCAGTTCGTCATGTACCTGCATAATCATTTTGGCATCAGGAATGTCCTTATACAACCAATGATCGGCGGCAAGCATCGCTCGCTTAATGATATCGGCCGCTGTTCCCTGCATCGGCGCATTGATGGCGGTGCGTTCGGCGTATTGGCGCCGCGCCGCGTTGCGCGAGTTTATCTCCGGCAAATAAAGCCGTCTGCCGAATAAGGTTTCAACATAGCCTTGCGCTCTGGCCTGTTCCCGGATGCTGTCCATATAGTTAAGGACGCCCGGATAACGGGTAAAATACAGATCGATATACGATTGCGCCTGACTGCGTGATAAGCCCAGTTGTTGTGCGAGGCCAAACGCCGACATGCCATAAATCAGTCCAAAATTGATGGCTTTGGCTGAGCGGCGCAAATCGGTGGTGACCTGTTCCGGCGCGACGCCAAACACTTCAGCCGCCGTCGCTCTATGCACATCCTGGCCTTCGCTAAAGGCTTTTACCAAGCCTTGATCCGCCGATAAATGCGCCATGATACGCAACTCAATTTGTGAATAATCGGCGGCGACTATTTTCCTGCCTGAAGGTGCGATAAAGGCCTGACGAATTTTTCGACCTTCTTCGCTACGAATTGGAATATTTTGCAAATTGGGATTGGACGACGACAGCCTGCCGGTTGCGGCTACCGCCTGATGATAAGAGGTATGAATCCGCCCTGTTTTTTCGTCAATCTGTTGCGGCAGTTTGTCGGTATACGTGGATTTTAGTTTGCTTAAACTGCGGAATTCCAGAATCAGCTTGGGCAACGGGTAAGTAAGGGCTAGTTCCTGCAGTACCGATTCTTCGGTTGAGGGCTGGCCTTTAGGGGTTTTCTTTAATACCGGCAGTTTTTGCTGATCATAGAGGATGTCCTGAATTTGTTTGGGCGAACCCAGATTGAAGGTCTGTCCGGCCAGGTCATGAGCGTGTTGCTGTAGGGAGATAATCTGGCTGGAAAGTTCCAGGCTCTGTTGCGCAAGCATAGCTGCGTCGATGAATACACCGTTGCGTTCAATGCGGGTAAGTACGCTAATCAGCGGAACTTCCATTTCGGAATAGAGCTGAAGCAGTTTTGGCTGCTGCTTAAGTTTTGCCGACAGCAGTTGATGCAGTCGCAGTGTAATGTCGGCATCTTCGGCCGCATAAGGTGCGGCCTGTTCTATAGCGACTTCCTTAAAACCTATTTGTTTAACGCCTTTTCCTGCCACGTCTTCATAATGAATGGTTTCAACACCCAGATAGTGTTTGGCCAGATCGTCCATATTATGTTTGGTTGCGGTACTGTTTAACACATATGACTCGAGCATTGTGTCGTGAGCAATGCCGCGCAGTGTAATGCCGTGATTGGCCAGTACATGGCTGTCGTATTTCAGGTTTTGCCCAAGTTTGGCTTTATCTGGATTTTCCAGCAAAGGCCTTAGTTTTTCCAGTATTTCAGAGCGATCCAATTGCTTTTGCACCCCCGGATAGTCATGGGCTAAGGGTACATAAGCCGCCTTGCCTGGGGCTATTGCAAAGGAGACACCGACTATCTGGGCTTTGCTGTAATCCAGACTGGTGGTTTCAGTGTCGAACGCAAACAAGTCGGCTTTGTTCAGTTCAGCCAGCCAGTCATTAAACTGCTGTTCGGTTAGCAGGGTTTCGTAGCTGGCGTCGATTATTTCTGTTTGTACAGTTTCAATAGCAACGTGCGTAGAGTTTGGCTTTAGGACAGGTGGGACTGAAGCACCTGGGCTGAGCCCTTCGTCTACGCTCAGGACAGTCGTAGTCGAAGTCTCCAGCATTTTCAGCCAGGAGCTAAAGCCCAACTCAGCCAATAATTTTTTCAATTCGGCCTTGTCCATCGGTTGCTGTTTCAGGTCTTTGATGGCGTAGGGCAAATTAAGGTCGCACTTTATCGTGGTCAGTTGTTTGGCTAAAGGCAGTTGCTGCAGACTGGCACGCAGGTTTTCACCTATCTTTCCGGTGATTTGATCAGCATGTGCGACCAGGTTTTCCAAGGTCTGATACTGCGCCAGCCATTTAGCCGCCGTCTTGGGGCCGACTTTGGGCACGCCGGGAATGTTGTCGACGGTATCGCCGATCAAGGCCAGATAATCGATAATCTGATCAGGTCTGACGCCGAATTTGTCGAAAACACCCTGAATATCCATGCGGGTATTGGACATGGTGTTTTCCAGGATGATATGTTCGGTAACCAGTTGCGCCATATCCTTGTCGCCGGTGGAAATAATGACATCCAGGCCTTGTTGTTCGGCATGCTGAGCCAAAGCGCCGAGCACATCGTCGGCTTCCACGTCGGATTCCATAATCAACGGCAAACCCATGGCTCGAATCAGCTGGTGCAGCGGTTCAATCTGTACCCGCAAGTCATCAGGCATCGGCGGTCTATGAGCTTTGTACTGATCATAAAGTACGTTGCGAAAGGTAGGGCCCGGTGCATCGAAGACCACGGTGATGTAGTCGCTGTGATAATCGGCGATCAGCTTGCGCAGCATATTGCTTACGCCGTATACCGCATTGGTCGGTTCGCCATTCGGGTTAGTCAGCGGAGGAATTGCATGGTAAGCACGAAATAAAAAAGAAGAGCCGTCAACTAGAATCAGTCGTTCCCTTCGACTACGCTCAGGGCAAGTCATTTGGCTGGGTTCGGGACAGGCTATTGGATTAGAATCAGGACTGGCTGGTTGAGACATAGGATGATATGCAAGGCTAAGGGCTAAAGATGTGTAATGATTCAGTGTATGCTAACAGAACCCGGCTTGAATGAAGCTAAACGGCTTTCTAAAAGCAAGGTTTATCTTGTGCTTTTAATCCGCCATTATCAGTTTAATCCGAGGCATATGCATTCCATTTTTCTCTCGGCTAAATCAGGTTTTACGTTTAACATCGACGATATTCGGCAGCTGACTTATTTTATTAAGCACCTGGCTTAACTGATCGGTATTTTCAACTTGTATCGTTAAATTGAGTTGCGCTGAGAAATCGGGATGTGTATTCAGTGCCGCATTGGCAATATGAATTTTTGACTCGGTTAAAATCCGGGTTACGTCATTTAGTAAATTTTGAGAGTTAAAGGCATGGATAACAATAGGAACAGCATAGCTGGCCTTTTTTTCGCCCCAATTAACCGAAATAAGCTGACCCTGCTTTTCGGGGGCGAGCTGCAAGATGTTTTCGCAATCTTTGCGATGGATAGTAATGCCTTTTTTATGGGAAATATAGCCGATAATGTCGTTACCCTGAATCGGGGAACAGCATTGTGCTATGGACGTCAGCACATTATCGATGCCATCAACGGAAATAAGCGATTTAGTCTCGGATTTTTTACTCTGAAAGGCCTGTTTTAGGCGTAAGCCAAGAGCTTTCCCTAAACCGGGCGTCGTTTCTGGGCGTAGGCGTAGGGCTTCCAATTCAGGCACCTTAAAAAACGCTGCAAGCTGGCGGCGATTGATGTCGCTACGGCCTATTGCTTCGAGCAATTTATCGGTATCCGGCTGGTTAAAATGTTTAGCCAACTCGTTCACGTTGACCATTTTTAAGCCCAAACGCTGACTTTCCTTGTCCAAAATTGCCTTGCCGGTTGCTATATTCTGGGCTAGGTGCTGATTTTTGAACCAGCTTTTAACTTTGCTGATTGCCGCTGATGTTTTCAAATAACCCAGATTGAGGTCGATCCAGTTGTGATTGGGTCCGCCATCTTTTGCGGTTAAAATTTTTACCTGCTCGCCGGATTTTAAGGCGTAGGTCAACGGAACGATGCGACCGTCGACTTTTGCTCCCCGGCAACGGTGGCCTATTTCTGTATGAATTGCGTAGGCAAAATCCAGCGGGGTTGAGCCTTTAACCAGATCGATTAATTTGCCGGCCGGAGTTAAAACGTAGACGCGATCATTAAATAATTCGCTGCGGAAATTTTCGGACAGCGCTTCGTCGCCTTTTTCTTCCAGCAACTTACGCAACGAGGCAATATTTTTTTCTATGGCCGTGTCATGTTTGCCACCTTCTTTGTAAGACCAATGAGCGGCAACCCCGAGTTCGGCAAAATCGTGCATTTGTTGAGTACGGATTTGTACCTCAATACGATTGCCTTCTGCATCGATGATGACGGTGTGCAAAGACTGGTAGCCGTTTTCTTTAGGATTGGCGATGTAATCATCAAATTCCTTTGGAATGGTTTGCCAATGGCTATGCACAACTCCCAGCGTGGCATAACAGGAAGTCAGGTTATCCACAATAATCCGTACAGCTAAAAGATCATAAAGCTCGTCTATGTCCAGTTGCTTGCGACACATTTTTTTCCAGATACTGTAGATATGTTTAGGGCGGCCGTAAATACTGGCCGCAATACCTTGTTCGGCGAGCATTTTTTGTAGCACAGCAATAAAGCTATCAATACAGTTTTCGCGCTGTGCACGGTTATTCGATAAAGACTTCGCAATGCGGCGATAGGATTGGGGTTTCAGATAGCGAAAAGCCATGTCCTCCAGTTCCCATTTTAACTGATGAATCCCCATGCGGTTGGCGATAGGCGCATAAATGTCCAGCGTCTCCTGGGCAATAAAACGTCTGAGTTCGTAAGATTCTCGAGGTAAAACTTTAAGTCGTTGAACGCGGTAAGCCAGTTTTATCAACACGGCACGGACATCCTGAGTCATGGACAGCAGCATGCGGCGTAAGATTTCCGTTTGACTCGGTTGGTCAGTCATCTCCAGCGAATAAACCGTTACTTTGTTCAGCCAGTTTACATCCTTAACCAGCGCAGCAACCTTTTCACCAAATAGCTCTTTGATGTTAGGTTTGAGGTTTAAATGGACTAAACGAGGGTCGCTTAATATCGCGGCGAGGATGGTATTAAGGTCGATATTGAAATCCATCAATATTCCTGCTACCTCAACACCCTTCGGACGAAAATAATTAGGATCTTCAGGTATTTGCGCGACAATCGCCAGAGCCTTGTTTATTTTTTCGGCATCGGGAGCGGAAAATCCGCTAAAAAGCTGCTTATTGGGGTCAGTATTTTTTTGCATCAAACGATAGTCAAGAATTCGAAAACTTGACGGTTATCATAGGTCAATGCTGGTAAAGGTAACAAGTAATCATTAACAGCATGGATGTGGAAGCTGGAATAATGCGAGGTCGTATTGCTGCGTGCCGCTCAGCAAAAGCCAAGCATTTCGAGCCCGAAAGTACCGGATGTTAAGCCTTTCACGTTTCTTAGGTATTTATACTAATGGTAATCGGTAGTGAAGAAAGCAAAAATGACCGCCAACGCAGGTAGCGTTAGAGATGTTGAGCAAGGGACGCGTATCAAATTAAGTTCGTCAATTTTAAACCCTGTAGATCTATACCTTTTCAGAAATTGTTGTTCTTTGCCGGTGCGGATTTATTTGTCCCTGTCAGCGCTAACATGGAAAAACCCTGCGTTCAGAGTATATCTGGACATCTCAAATAGAAGTCTATTTTAAAGTTAACCTCACATCATTAGGAAAAAATATGAACAGATTATTTGTAGTTTTATTTGCCATCCTTTGCTCATTTAATGTGCTTGCGACACCTGTAAACATCAACACCGCCGACGCAAAAACCATAGCGGAATCCTTATCAGGCATAGGTTTGAAAAAGGCTGAAGCTATTGTGAAATACCGGACGGAAAAAGGCCTGTTCAAAACTGTAGACGAATTGGAAAATGTGAGTGGGGTCGGCAAGAAAACGGTCGAAAAAATTAAAAAGGATGTCTTGCTGAGTGATGCCGTCGCTGTAGAGCCAAAGGCAGATGAAAAATTAGACGAAAAAACCGATAAAAAGCTAGACGAAAAAGCCAAGTAGCTTATTGCTAGGTAAAAACCAGCGGTTCCTTTGGGATCGCTGGTTTTTTGTTATCTGGATATTTACTGGGGCCAAGCAGGCTTATTTTTGTAGCACAGTAAGTCAGCCTTTAATAGGCTTAGTGAGGACTTCAAACATTTTAGTCAAGGATGTAAACCCCGCCTACTCTGATTTTTATTGTATGGGATAATGAGCATTTTTTGATCTTATATCAACATCATGCATACGCCTATCAAATGCCTGT
>CANNNN010000151.1 GCA_947506075.1 Methylococcaceae bacterium | reverse complement strand
TGATCATGGTTTATGTACCTATCTGTCACTGGATGTGGGGCGGCGGCTGGCTGGCTGATTTAGGCGCAATGGATTTTGCCGGTGGTATCGTGATCCATGTTAATGCCGGCGTTGCGGCGTTGGTTGCGGCCTTGGTGTTGGGTAAAAGAAAAGGCTTTCCAAATACCGCGATGCCGCCGCATAACATGACCATGGTGGTTACCGGCGCCGGCATGTTGTGGGTTGGCTGGTTCGGATTTAATGCCGGCAGTGCTTTGACCGCAGATGGCCGCGCCGGTATGGCGATGCTGGTCACGCATATCGGTGCTGCATCGGGTGCTTTAACCTGGATGTTTATCGAATGGAAACGCTTTGGTAAGCCCAGCGTATTGGGTGTGGTGACCGGCATGGTCGCAGGCTTGGGCACGATCACCCCCGCGTCAGGCTTTGTCGGTCCGGCCGGCGCCTTGGTGATTGGCATTACCGCCGGTATCGTCTGTTTTTATGCGACCCAATATATTAAACGCAGCTTGAAAATCGATGACTCGCTGGATGTATTTTCCGTCCATGGCGTAGGCGGCGTGACCGGTTCCTTACTGACCGGCGTTTTTGCAGCCAGCAGTCTGGGCGGTTTAGGCTTAGCCGAGGGCGTTTCTATCACTGACCAGGTCGGTATTCAGGCCTTGGCGGTAGCTGTAACTGCGGCCTGGAGCGGTTTGTTCAGTTATTTTATTTTGAAAATGCTGGATAAATGGATAGGCTTGCGAGTGACTCCTGATGAAGAAGTTCAGGGTCTTGATAACGTGTTGCATGAAGAGACCGGTTATCTTGATTTGTAAGTTGAACTTCATTACCTGATAAAGGCGGGTCTCAGCAATGAGATCCGCCTTTATTGTTTATAATAGCCGTAACGTAAAGCGGATTGAGTCTCCTGGTCAATGAAATTTAGAAAACTAGCACCTAAAATTATAATCGTTGTTTTTATAGCGGGCAGTCTACTGGTGATTTATGCCGCACTAGGTTTTTATGGCTTGCCGATACTGATCAAGTCTAAACTTACACCCTTGATCCTGCAGGAAACCGGAAGAAAGGCCGCTGTTACAACGGTTAAGTTTGATCCCTTTTCGCTACAATTAAGTTTGCAGGGCTTTCAACTGCAAGAGCCTAACGGTCAGCTGTTTGCCGGTTTTGATGAGTTGCAAATCAGCATTAATGCACGAGAATCTATCCGTCAGAAAGTGCTGGTTATTGATAAGGTGTTGCTGAACAGGCCGGTGGTGCGTATTGCGAAAGATCAGCACGGTGTATTCAATTTTAATGATCTGCTAAAAGAAAAAGCCGAAGCCAAACCGGAGGATGCTAAGGTTTTCCCGTTCAATCTCATGAACTTGTCGATAAGCGAGGGAAAACTGGACTGGGAGGATGCGCAGCTTAAAAGCCCCGAAAAAGAGACGGTTTATCCGTTTAATCTTGTTATAGACCAGCTTTCGACTCACGCGGACAAACCATCCGGTTTAAGTCTTTCGCTGGCAATAAACTCCGGCGGCACGCTCGATTGGCAAGGCACTCTCGACCTTAAGTCCGGGTCTTCTTCCGGACATATCAAGCTGGATAATGTGCAGCTGCCAAGAATCCGGGCGCTGGCCTTGCAGAATATAGTACAACTGGATTTACAGGGCTATGAGCTGATCGAGGCCGATTACACGGCCGATTATGTCGATAACAAGTTTAATATTAACGTTAATCGGGGCAAGGTTGAACTGCGTGATTTTCAGCTTGCAGCGACTGCTCAGGATAAAGCGCTGGTCAAAATGCCTACGCTTGCCGTGCAAGGTATCAGTTTCGATCTTGCCAAGCAGGAGCTGGCGATCGAATCGGTAGTCGCCAATGATGCCAACTTCACATCATGGTTAAATACCGAGGGCGACTTTAATTATCTGCTGTTATTACCGGTAACTTCTGTCAAAGCCACCCCCGGCGAAGCATCGCAACAAGCGCCGTGGAACATCAAGGTCAACAGTGTCGAGTTGAATAATTTCGGGCTAAGTTTTGAAGATCAGACCCTGAAAAAGCCTTTCACCCTGATCGCAAAACCGATCAATCTAAAATTGACCGACTTCAGTAATAAAGCCGGAGCGAGATTGCCTTTTCAGCTCAGTGTCGGGCTTAATGAAACCGGTTTGATTAAACTGAACGGCAATACTATTCTTGAACCTTTATCGGCAGAGATAGCCGTAGATATCAAAGATATTGCGCTGGAAAACTTCCAGGCCTATGTCGATAAATTTGCCAGGCTGGATATTATCGATGGTAGATGGGCTGTTGACGGCAAGGTTCTGGTCGATAGGTCAGAGCCGGACAAACTGGCTATCAAGTTTACCGGCAATACCCGTATCGCCGATTTACTAAGCCGCGATCAGGTGAAGAACAAGGACTTGGTGAAATGGGATAATCTGACGCTCAACGGCATAGCGGTGGATTTTCCGGAAAATCAATACAGTGCTGAAACACTGACAATTAACAAACCCTATGCCCGGGTCATTATCAGAAAAGACAAGACCGTCAATTTTAGTGACCTAATGATTGTCGATAATAGCAAGCAGATAGCGTCTGTTAAAAATACGCCGACCACACCGGCTAAACCAACTTTTAAGCTGGGCAAGATTGAAATCATCGACGGCTCTTCCGATTTTGCCGACCTTTCGCTGATTTTGCCATTTGCAGCCCAGATTAAAAGTCTGGACGGCGGTGCCAGCGGCATTTCTTCGGAACAAAAATCAACGATCAAAGTCGCGTTAAAGGGAAATGCCTATGATCTGGCGCCGGTCGACATCAACGGTGAAATCAGCCCGTATCTGGGTGATTATGATGTGACAGTGAATTTTACCGGTATGCCGATGCCGCTGATTTCATCGTATATGGTGCAGTTTGCCGGTTATAAAGTTGAAAAGGGAAAAATGTCGATAGGGCTTAATTACAAAGTTGTCAACAAACGACTGACAGCCTCGAATAATATCTTGATAGACCAGTTGGAACTGGGCGAAAAAGTTGAAAATCCGGATGCCGTGTCGTTGCCGCTGGAGTTGGCGGTGGCTTTAATGAAGGATGCCGATGGCAAAATAAAAATTGATGTGCCGATTTCCGGCAGCCTCGAAGATCCGCAATTCAGCGTGACGCATATTCTTGTCGATGCGCTGGTTAACTCGATAGGAAAAGTGATCAGCTCGCCTTTTCGTGCCTTGGCTACACTGATAAACAGCGAGGAGGATTTAAGCACCATCAGTTTTGCGGCAGGCGAAGCGACCTTAACGAAGGCGGAAATAAACAAGCTGGATGATTTGGCAAAAGCGTTAAAAGTGCGTTCGGTTTTAAAGTTGGATATTAAAGGTGCTGCTTATCAGGAGCAGGATTGGCCGGCGGTCAGCGATGACGCTTTATATGATCAGCTTAAAATAATAAAAGCGGCCGAGGTTAACAAGCAGGGTGGCAGGAAAATACGCGCAGAATATGCGGTAATTTCTGATCAGGATTACCGGCGTTTGATGGAGCAGTTATTTACTGAAAAGTTTCCACTGATGGTGGAAAAATCGCTACTGGGTAAGCTGCGTCTGGTCGGCAGTCATGAGGATACCACTACGGACAAGTTTTACGCCGTTGCCAAGGAGAAGTTGTCAGCCATTATCAAACCGGAACCACAGCGACTGAAAAGTCTGGCTAGTCAAAGAGCGCAAGCAATTGCCAGCTATCTCGTGCAAAAAGGCGGCATAGCAAACGATAGGATATTTATCCTGGATACGGTGATTGATCCTGCCCGGGAAGGCAAGGAGATAGTCAGCTTATTGTCGCTGAAGGCGGATTGATTAATTCTACTTTGTTAAATTTCAGGATCGTCATTCCGGCAGGGATTGCCGGATTTGTTGCGCGAATTGATGTCGGGCACGAAAAGCATGTGCCCGACCTGGCTTGCAATCCTAGAACGCTCTAACGAAGAGGTAAGGGGCGCTGCATGGCTTTATCGCGCAGCGCCCCACTTATTTACCAAGATCAGCGCCCCCGACCATCACCAGGCCCCATTCCGCCGCCGAGACCCATGCCACCCCCTCTGGCAGGTGGCTCTTCGGGCAATGTCACACCGCGCACCTTGGCTCGTTCTTTCATGGCCTCGTGGTGTTCCTTGCGGATTTGTTCTCGCTCCTCGGCAGTTTTCGCAGTGCGCATTTTGGTGCGGTGTTCGGTGCGTTCTTGTTGCGTCATTAGTTGGCTGCCATAAACTTGCTTTTGTGTTTGTGCCTTTTCTTGGACTGGAGCTTGGTCAGCTGCCAACGCAAACCCTGTGGACAGATACATGGCAGTTGCCAAGACGGACACTATTAATGGTCGTTTCATCATCGTAGACTCCTTCAATGTGGGTTGTGCAGTTTTCAACCAAAGCCACTGCAACCCTTTCAGTGACTATCCTTAACGTAAAGTAGACACCTAAATAAGTGTATTTTCGAAAAAAAATCACCTAAAAAGCTGTCTATTAAAACCCTAAAATTAAATGTCTATCCATACAGGTTTTTGTTATTTTTGTCGATACTAGCACATTTATTTTTTGCTAGTCACCTCGTCAGGCAAATAAGCTCTACACCGCTTAAGCCCACGCCTAAACTCCTGGGTCAGGTGCTCGGACGCATTCGCGTCAAGCTTGATCGTGCCTAGCAAGGTAAACATTCCGTTCCCCTTTTCTTGCCTATGCAGTCAGGCTAGCCTAAGGCGTTATCGCAGAGTGACAATAAATAACAGAATGTCTCATCGGGTAGGCGGATTCATGAAAGCGGTTGACGGAAATTGTTTTTTGGTAACGTAAAATGCAATTTGGTTGACGTGTTTCGATTTTACGGACACAAAACCGTGTCGCCAAAAGGCTGTAATTCATGGTATTTTTCTATTTTCATGCGTTAATTTGAAATTGCGTATTTTTCGTTAACGCAAATCGCTGTTGCGTTAACGAAAAATCAAAAAGTGTCCCCGGATTTAGATTTTCGTTGACGCTTTTTGTGCACCGGTAACGGCTTTCAATTTACTGTTAACGGTTTTGGTTTTTGGTTAACGACTTTTAATTTACCGTTAACGCTTTTGATATTCGGTTGACGACTTTCAATTTAGCGTTAACGGTTTTGGTGTTTCGTTAACGACTTTCGCTTTTTCGTTAACACTTTTTGATTTACCGATCGCTGAGGCAGATTTAAAAACGGTACGGATCAGGACTTGCAATCAAGCTTCTATAGTTAAGCTGACGAGCAGGTTTCCATTCATCCGCAGTCACTGACTATCGAAACGCAGTCGTTAATAACTGGCCGTCAGTCGACGGTCAGTTTCAACTTTAGGTAACTCACAAAAATAAACTACCATGCTGCACTCCAGTATCTCTGTGAAAATTTACGTATTTTTCGTGGAAAAATGATTTTTCTAGGATGAGTGGCGCATAATATTAATTTTTTCGAAAACAAGAGTGTCAACAATGGATGCGGATGTATTGATTATTGGGGCAGGTCCCGCTGGCAGTGTGGCTGCACACATGCTGAACAAGCTGGGCTATCAGGTAGTTATCTTGGAAAAAGAGCTGTTTCCTCGTTTTTCGATTGGCGAAAGCCTGCTCCCTCAATGCATGGAATTTCTGGAAGATGCCGGTCTGCTGGAGCGAGTGGCTATGGAAAACTTCCAGCTTAAAAATGGCGCTGCTTTTTCTCATACAGGCAAGCTGACGGAATTCGATTTTTCACAGAAGTTCACTTCCGGCTGGGGCACCACCTATCAGGTTCCGCGTGCTCGGTTCGATCAATTATTAGCCGAGGCTGCCGAAGAAGGCGGTGTAAGCATCCATTACCAGCAGCGCATCGTAGCCGCAGATTTCACCACCCCCGGGCAGTCGCGGTTGACCAGTATTGATGCCCAGGGTTTGCAGCGTGATTGGACGGCCTCCTGGGTCATGGATGCCAGTGGCTTTGGGCGAGTGTTGCCCCGGTTGCTCGGACTGGAGATGCCATCCTCCCTATCGCCGCGCCTGGCGTTGTTCACCCATATTGAGGATAACATTAGCGTCCCGGATTACGACCGCAACAAGATACTGATCGCCATCCATCCCACATGCCATGAGGTGTGGTATTGGCTGATCCCTTTCAGTCAGGGCAGAAGTTCTGTGGGTGTGGTTATGCCTATGGGTAAGCTGGAAACCCGAACCGGCAGTGCGCTGGAGATCTTGCAGGAATTGGCATTCGAGGAACCGAGACTGGCCCAACTACTGAAGGAAAGTAGCTTTGATACCCCGGTCAACCGGCTAGGCGGTTATTCCGCCGATGTCAAACAGTTGTATGGTGACGGCTATGTTTTGCTGGGCAATGCCGGTGAATTTCTGGACCCGGTGTTTTCCTCTGGCGTTACCATTGCTTTAAAGTCCGCCTCCCTGGCCGTTCCGCTAGTGGACAGGCAGTT
>CANNNN010000150.1 GCA_947506075.1 Methylococcaceae bacterium | reverse complement strand
GGACTGGGCCGGTGTTTAAGATTGCGGCCATTAACGGCGCCGGCACACGAGAGCTGATGTTTGCGATCATGAATTTTCTGGAGCAGAATCGGCGAGGAAAAAGTGAGCAGGTCTGATTTTTCCAGCGTTAAACGGGTAGTTGTCAAAATAGGCAGTTCTTTATTGACCAAAGGTGGGCGAGGACTAGATAAGGCCTCTATTGCCGCCTGGGTCGAGCAAATGGCCGGTTTGCGACAGCAGTCTATCGACGTGATTCTGGTTTCTTCAGGCTCGGTCGCGGAAGGCATGTGCCGCTTGGGTATGAAAGTTCGACCCAAGGTATTACATGAGCTTCAAGCGGCGGCATCGGTTGGGCAAATGGGCTTGGTGCGTGTGTTTGATGATAATTTTCAGAAGCATCAGCTGCATGCGGCCCAGGTGTTGTTAACTCATGATGATTTGTCGAATCGGCAGCGCTATTTAAATGCCAGAAGCACGCTGCTGACTTTGCTTAAGTTTGGCGTGGTGCCGGTTATTAATGAAAATGATGCGGTGGCCACCGAAGAAATCCGTTTTGGCGATAATGATACCTTGGCGGCATTGGTTGCCAATCTGGTCGAGGCCGATCTGTTGATTATTTTAACCGATCAATCCGGCTTGTTTACCGGTGATCCAAGCGTCTATCCGGATGCAGAATTAATCTCCGAGATCAGTGTGAATGACCGTCGTTTGGATGAAGTGGCGGGTGATAGTCGTAGCGGCCTGGGTCGTGGCGGCATGTGCACCAAGGTCCGGGCGGCGCGACTGGCGGCTCGATCCGGTGCGGCAACAGTCATCGCTGCGGGCGTAGCCGAAAATATTATTAGCTCGGTCATTGCCGGGGATTTTGTGGGTACCTATTTGTTGCCTGACATAGAGCCCTTGGTGGCCAGGAAACGCTGGTTAGCCGGGCAGTTGCAAGTCAAGGGGCGTTTGGTTTTAGATGCTGGAGCGGTCAGGATGCTGAAAGATAGAGGGAAAAGCCTACTGGCCGTAGGTGTTAAGTCGACATCGGGCTCGTTTGAGCGCGGCGAGTTGGTTTCGTGTGTCGATGAAGGTGGCTTGGAAATTGCGCGCGGACTGATTAATTACGGTAGTGTTGATGCCCAGCTTATTGTCGGCAAGAGTAGTTCCGAATTTGAGGTCATTCTGGGGTACTTCGATGATTCGGAGCTGATTCATCGGGATAACCTGGTGGTTATTTAGGTGGTTTAATAATGGAACGCAGATGACACTGATCTGGCTGATAAGGGCTGATAAGGGCTGATAAAAATAAACTCGTAAAAAAAGTCGTGTAAATCCAGTCAGTGTTATCTGTTTACTATTTTTTAAAAAATTCGGGGCAATAAAAAAGGCCGTAACTCGATGAGTACGGCCTTTTTTATTGAGTAAAGCTAAAGCCGTTAAGCGATAGCTTTTACTTTTGCATTCAGTCTGCTTTTACCGCGTGCGGCTTTATTCTTGTGAATAATGCCTTTGGTAACTGCAGAATCGATAATCGGAACGGCAGTGTTGTAGGCGGCTTGCGCTTTTTCTTTGTCGCCAAGTTTGACGGCGGCAATGATTTTTTTGATGAAGGTGCGTAAGTTGCTACGTTGTCCTGCGTTGCGAATACGGCTTTTTTCCGCTTGTCGCGCACGCTTTTTAGCTTGTGCTGTATTAGCCATAGTGTCTCGATTCTTGGTAACTGGATGAATTAAACCGTGTATTATCATTACAAGTGATATTTTTGTCAAACTTTATTAATGTTTAACAAGGGCGGTGTTAAGTGTGTATCTTCTTTTTAGTCTGGCGTGGTGATCGGCATGAACCTGATCACCTGTCTGCTCGGGCTAAATTAATTGTACAACTCTTCGCTATGGACTCAGCAACAGATGCCTTTTATAAGATTTACACTGAGGAAGTCAGACAGACTCTGCGTTTGACTTCCTATTCGAGCTAATGCGATTAGTAACCTTGCGTCAACCTGAGTTCCGCTTCGCGGTATTTTTCGGCGCAATACTTTGCCACTTCAGTCGGTAAATGCGGGCCTGGCGCAGTTTTATCCCAGTCCAGCGTTTCCAGGTAATCACGGATATATTGCTTGTCGAAACTGGGCGGACTGATGCCTACCTGATATTGATCGGCAGGCCAGAACCTTGAGGAATCGGGGGTTAGGGCCTCATCGATCAGATATAATTGGCCATCATCGTCGACGCCAAATTCAAATTTAGTATCGGCAATTATGATGCCTCGTTCCTTCGCGTAAGCGGCGGCTTCCTTGTATAGCTTCAGGCTGGCGTCGCGCACTTTTTCCGCCAGATCCTGCCCCATCAATGCAACGGTAATATCAAAGGAGACATTTTCGTCATGCTGATCGACGGCGGCTTTGGTGGACGGGGTATAAATAGGCTCAGGCAATTGCTGTGCCTGCTGCAAGCCTGACGGTAATTGAATGCCGCAGACAGCGCCGGTTTTTTGATAATCTTTCCAGCCGGAGCCGATCAGATAACCACGCACAATAGCTTCTACCGGCAGCGGTTTTAATAATTTGACGACGATAGCGCGGCCTTCAATCTGCGCTCGCTCGGCGGGATCTGGAACCACCTGTTCCAGCGGAATATCAGACAGGTGATTGGGCATAACGTGTTTCATTTTTTCAAACCAGAAATTGGACACGCTGGTTAAAACACGGCCTTTGCCGGGAATAGGGTCAGGCAAAATCACATCAAAGGCGGACAACCGGTCGGTGGTCACAATCAGCATGTGTTTATCATCAATATCATAAATATCCCGCACTTTGCCGCGAGCGCGAAGTTTTAGAGACGAGAGTGTCGATTCGTATAGAGCTTCTGGAGCGGTCATAGGTTCTCGCTTACTATTAAATAAAGTGGTTTAACGATATTAGCGCCGGTATAGGCACGAACAAAGATGAAAAATAATTAACACAGATAAATCAGCTAAAAAACATGAAATCAAAGCAATTATTAAAAAAGCTATGGCTGCCAACTGAAAGCGGAAAAGTCTAGCTTAAGCCTCATTGCTTGCCCCGCCTAAGTTGGTGGCTTACAGCTGCCAATTATACGATGACAGGCGCTGAATTGAGTGCTTTTTAACTATTTTTAATCAGTAGCCTGTCTTTTGTGGATTTTCAGCGAATGATACAAGGGGCGTAATGGAAAAATAATGCATAATTGCAATTTTGTAGAGAGCTGTAAATTGCTGTAAAACATCGTTCCGGTATTTATGCGATACTACGCGGCTTAATTTTATTACCTGCTTGAAGGAGTTACATATGACCGCACTGGTTGGCATCATCATGGGTTCGACCTCTGACTGGGAAACCATGCGCTTTGCAGCGGAAACGCTGGAACGGCTGGGCATTCCGCATGAGGTTGAAGTTATCTCGGCGCACCGCACACCGGATAAACTGTTTCAGTATGCCGAAACGGCTGAGACTAAGGGCCTGGAAGTCATTATTGCCGGTGCCGGCGGAGCAGCGCATTTGCCGGGTATGACGGCAGCCAAAACCGCCGTGCCGGTGTTGGGTGTGCCGGTACAGTCCAAGGCATTGAATGGCATGGATTCTCTGCTGTCTATCGTACAAATGCCAGCAGGCATTCCGGTTGGCACAATGGCGATAGGCAAAGCGGGCGCGATCAACTCGGCCTTGCTGGCTGCAGCGATCATCAGCAACAAACATGTCCAGTATAAAAGCGCATTAAATAATTTCAGACGCGAGCAAACCGAAGCGGTGCTGGCGCATTCAGATCCAAGAGTAGACGACTGCATGGATGCAGGAGGTAGAGCAACGCAAGGAGCAGTTGCCGAGGACAATTTATGATAGTGGGCGTATTGGGCGCAGGCCAGTTGGCTAGAATGATAGCGCTGGCCGGCATGCCCCTAGGTTTGGAATTTATTTTTCTTGATCCATCTGCCGATGCCTGTGCCAACAAACTGGGCGAGCATTTGCAAGGTGACTATAGTGATCCGGTCTTACTGGCGCAGCTGGCCGAACGCGCCGACGTAGTCACCTATGAGTTTGAGAATGTTCCGGCCGAAGTTGCAGAGTTTCTGGCTGCTCATACCCAGGTGCATCCATCGGCAGAAGCACTGGGCGTGGCCCAGGACAGATTGAGAGAAAAAAGCTTTTTTCACGACCTGGATATCCCGACACCGGCTTATGGGGCAGTGGAGAGCCTTGAGAGCCTGGAACTGGCCATGAACACTCTTGGCTATCCTGCGGTTTTAAAAAGCCGCACCCAGGGCTATGACGGCAAAGGCCAGTCCGTTCTCAAGTCGGTCGATGACTTAAAATTTGCCTGGGAACTATTGCAAGGCGTACCCGCTATCGTCGAAGCCTTCGTTCCATTTAATCGGGAAGTGTCTATTATCGCGGCACGCAACGTTTCAGGGGCGATTGTTTTTTACCCCTTATCAGAGAACTTGCACATTGGCGGCATCTTACGCGTTTCTGAATGCCGTGCTGATGATGCGATGCAAGCACAGGCCGAAATCTATATCTGTCGTCTGCTGGAACAGCTGAACTATGTCGGCGTACTGGCATTGGAATTATTTGAAGTAGACGGCAAGCTGGTTGCCAATGAGTTTGCGCCCCGGGTACATAATTCCGGACACTGGACGATAGAAGGCGCAGAAACCAGTCAGTTTGAAAATCATTTGCGGGCGATTCTTAATCTGCCGTTAGGCGCAACAACTCCGGTGGAGCACTCGGCAATGGTGAACTTCATCGGCGGACTGCCCAAGACCGAAGAGTTATTGGAGATACCTCAGGTGCATTTGCATCTATACGGAAAGTCACCGCGCAAGGGCCGTAAAGTGGCACATGCGACGGTACGTGCGGAAAGTTTGGAGAAATTATCGGAATTGCTTAGCAAACTGGTTGTGCTTGCTGATCAGGTTGACGATTCGTAGCGTACTAAATAGCTGGCCTGATTTACTCCAACGCAAGGATAAACTCCCACTGGGCTTTGCTGACCGGCATGATGGATAAGCGGTTGCCGCGTCTTACCAGTGGGAAATCTGCAAGCCCTTCCTGATGCTTTAACTCTTTAAGGGAGATGGTGCGGGACAAGGTTCTGACATATTTAACGTCAACCATCATCCAGCGAGGATGTTCAGGGTCGCTTTTGGGGTCGAAATGTTTGTCGTCCGGATCGAAAGCAAAAAAATCAGGGTAGCCTTCTTTAATCACTTCCATAATGCCGACTATGCCTGGCACATCGCAGTTGGAATGATAGAAAAAAACCTGATCACCTATTTTCATGTCATCCCGCATCATGTTTCTGGCCTGATAATTACGTACGCCATCCCAGTGCTCGGTCTGATTGGGTTTGTTGTACAGATCAATAATTCCGAACGTGTCGGGTTCGGATTTCATTAGCCAGTAGTTCATAGTAGGTTCCATAAAGATTCAGTGCGTCGTATTATTTATTATTATCATTATGTTGCGTGGTATTTTGAATGCCTATTGTGTCATAAAATTTCGTAAAAAAGCACTACCTTTATTTGCCTAATGTTTACCCATAAAATGATAGTACATACACGACAGCCAATAAAATTTGCCGTGAAAAAGATTGAAAGTCTTCTGCTGATTGTAACGGATTATGGGGGGGAGGCTACCAAATTAAGACGGGACAGGCTTGATCTTTGTACCCTACAATCTGATACAGTCGGTCATCCTTGACCGTTTTTGTCGATTCGGTAGCGGGTTTGCACCTTGTGCGACAGGACTTCCTTTATTCGTATTGTAATAATTTTGTCGTCCCCCATATGGGTTATGGCTTATACCGGTAATGTAAAAGATCGGCCGTTTTCAAAAATTTGCTGGATACGACGATCCGTTGATGGCGGGTCTTAAGCGACATCCAGGGCCGCTGCGCAACCTGCGCTTATCAGGAAGTCTGCAACGGCAACACAAGAGTCAGGGCCGCGAAAATCACGGGGAAATTTTGGGCCGAGGGACCCGGGCTGCTATCTGACGGATAATGAAATAGCCTGATTCCGCGAGAATCTTTATGAGTATTGATTTTCAGGCTGACAAACAAAATGCTTAATGCAGTAGATGGAACATCAGCCTCCCTTGATTAATAAATCAGGTCCTGACTGGGTGGCTGAAGTAAGTAATCGCTAACGAACCGTCCAGCTGAGAGCATTCGCCCAGCACACAAAATTTTTACTAGTACAACAAACCGGAAGTTCGTGATCAAATTCAGGCAACCATAACTTTGCCTTGATAAGTCCACTTAAACGGCTTAGCCATCGTGTTGTTAAAATAATCAATGAACGCCACGATTTTTGTTTTCAATTCTTCGGTGCTTTTAAAATTCCCACGTTTAATCACTTTCCTGGCTAACATGCCGAACCAAACCTCAATTTGATTCATCCATGACGCATGTTTCGGCGTATAGTGGAACACGATTTTTTTATCAGGAGCACTC